>JANXLO010000616.1 GCA_025355115.1 Chthonomonadaceae bacterium | reverse complement strand
ATCGGCCAGAAACGCGAGTTCAGGCAAATTATGGTGATGGAAGAGGCGCACTCCCTCCTCCGCTGTCAGTCGTTCATTCGCGAAAACTTTGTCCGCGATGTCATCGATAGAGCGCGATTTTGGGAGCGTTCTTTCCCGTTCCAGTGTCGGCATTTGCTTCTCTCCGTCTCGAAGAGGCAGGGTCATTAGCCTGTGCCTATTTTCACAATCCTATCTGATTATACCACTCCGTGCCGTCCGGTCGTTCCCAGATGCCACTGAATTAGTCTGCATATAGCCGCAAGCAGCCCTCCAGGATAGGAAATCCTTGCTGCTTTGTCGAATAGTATGGCACAGTAACCCATCATGAAAAAAAGAGGCCAACAGATGCATACGGTGACGTTGATTCCCGGCGACGGGATCGGCCCGGAAGTTTCCGAGGCCGCTGTCCGCGTCCTTGAGGCGACCGGCGTCAAGATCGAGTGGGAGCGCATGGAGGCGGGCGCAGACGTTATCATCAAGTACGGCTCCCCTTTGCCTGACGAGGTGGTGCATTCGATCATCCGCAACCGAGTCGCGCTGAAGGGCCCGCTCTCTACACCGATTGGAGGCGGATTCGCGAGCGCGAATGTCGCACTTCGCAAGCGGCTCAACCTCTACGCCAACGTACGGCCCGTGCGGACTTTGCCGGGCGTCAAGACCCGCTACGACAACGTCAACCTGGTGGTCGTTCGCGAGAACAGCGAAGACCTCTACTCCGGGCTCGAGCATATCGTCGTTCCGGGCGTGGTCGAGAGTCTGAAGATCATCACTGAGACCGCCTGCCTTCGGATCGGCCGGTTCGCGTTTCTCTACGCTACGCAGAATGGCCGCAAAAAAGTGACGGCTGTTCACAAGGCCAACATCATGAAACTTGCCGACGGCCTGTTTCTGGAGTGCGTCCGCCGGGCTAGCCGCGAATATCCTGAGATCGAATATGAAGAGATGATCGTGGACAACACCGCTATGCAGATGGTGATGCGGCCCGAGCGGTTCGAGGTCATGGTCATGGAGAACCTTTATGGCGACATTCTCTCCGACCTCGCCTCCGGCCTCATAGGAGGCCTCGGTCTAACGGCATCCGCCAATATCGGGGAGAACGGAGTCGCGCTTTTCGAGGCGGTTCACGGCTCCGCACCCGACATAGCAGGTCGAAATCTCGCCAACCCCATCGCGCTCATTCTCTCCGCAGTCCTCATGCTCAAGCATCTCAACGAGGGCGAAGCCGCGCATCGGGTGGAGCATGCCGTCAACAGAGTTCTGCTCGAAGGGCAGAATATAACTGGAGACCTCGGCGGAACGGCGTCGACAACCCAGATTACAGACGCCATAATAGCCGCGCTCTGATAGCGAATCAGTGGATGGGCGTAGTCACTCTACCGGGAGTGTGTAAAGCACATTTCTGTGAATGAAGCTGATGTGCCTACTGTCTGGCATCCAACGTGGGCGGCTGAAAGGATCCGGGGCCGCTCTCGTCGCGGTTATGTCAACCCTATAAGAAGCGAAGTCATACATATTCTCTCCGTGCAGGCCGGACAATATCCAGCGTGTGCCCATTCGTTTCGGAATCAAGCGTGGAAACAAGTCGCGAATCTTTTTCAATGCCGGTGAAGTCAAGTCACCATGTACGATCCATAGAAGCCGATCTCCGGCGGGTGCCACGAGGCACGAGCCGTTCTCTAACTCTTCAGGAACCCTTACTGACCACTCCTCAGGCTTACCTTCGGTATGCGATAGATCGATGCGCACCATTTTCAAAAACGGGTAGTTCATATAGGGCGCCGGGGGCACTCCCCTGATATTCATGATGTAGCTGCTTTCGACACTTCCGATTAGATGTCCGTTCGCATCCACCCGTTGCGGCGCATGAAAATGCGAAAGTTGAGGGAATGCAAATTTCTGAACTTTATCTGAGCTAGGATCGTAGACGTCTGCCGCCGCGGAGCCATTCCGCCATGCCTCGACTATCATCTTAGGCCGATCGCCCTGTGTCCAGACCCCTTCCGCCCCCCAGGTCGGCATCCCTATGCGACGTTGCTTCCCATCCATCGATATAAATGTCGGAACTCGCTGGCGCAGCTTGTTCTGGTGCCACTCCGTGAACCACTTTCCATTCTGTGAGAGTTGACCTGGATAGCCGCTTGAGACATTTACGGCAGGCCCTTCAATGTCTAAAGAATCGTTGGTGCTCGCAGCGGATCGCCTGAACAGATGAGAATTCCCATCATTGCCTCTCCCAAAATAGGTGAGGTCGCTGACGCCGCTCCAGTAGTACATCGGGAAGACACCGGGGTTTCCTCTGTCGGGCAGCCAGCTAGTAGTCTGCACGACAGATTTGGCATGTTCCAGCGGCGAGGAGACGGGACGCAGGGCTATCCAGAGACCCACAGCAAGAAGGGCAACGGCAATGAGGCTGAGAAATGTGATGTTTCGCCTACGAGTCCGCATGTATTCTTGACTGCTTTCAGTCGACCGGAACGAGGTAGAAGTAATCTTTGTAGATGAAGCTCAGATGCCTGCTGTCGGGCGTCCAGGCAAGCGCGAGGCTGCGAGGTCGTAACAGGCTGTCGGAGAAAATGGGATGTCTGTTCCGACCGTCTATATCGCTCAGAAAGTAGCACATTTGAGCAGGGTGGATCCGAGATCGGTGCGGTAGAATACGATCGAGCAGTTGAGTCACCTTTGAGTTCTTCAAGCTGCCTGTCGTCCAGAGCAACCGCTTGCCATCCGGGGACGGTGCGACGCTCCCGAAATCCATATCAGTAGGGACTGAAATCTCCCATGTCCTTAGCACTTCTTTCGGGTTAGCGGCACTTACTGAGCGCATCTTCATTTCAGGATAGTTGAAGGGCTGGCCTCCATTTCGGATCGGCCCATTAAACCGGGCTCCAAGAATTAATGAAGTGGCGTTAGGCGACAAGATTTCCAGCGGCGGGACGTCACGGTTCATTCCTGGAAGGGGCAAAGTAACTGGAGAGTCTATATCCTGCAGCTTCACTGCAGGAAAAACTCCTATGGATATAGCGAGAAACCTGTGACTGTCTGGCAACCAGGAGGCAAAAAGGTCACTGGAGCCAGTAATTTGACGGATAGTTTTTCCGTCGTTGGACACCAAATCCATACTTACTTTGTTAGTGACGTCCACATGTGTGCAGGCTACCCACTTCTCATTCGGCGACGGTAGAAAAAAGCCTGACATAAAGCTTCTATGCCGAACTGACTGGGCAGGAAGTACCGGACCAGGTCTTGGAGAACCAATGGGGCCAGCGCTGTTCATT
Source organism: Chthonomonadaceae bacterium (assembly GCA_025355115.1). Taxonomy (GTDB): domain Bacteria; phylum Armatimonadota; class Chthonomonadetes; order Chthonomonadales; family Chthonomonadaceae; genus JANXLO01. The sequence continues at coordinate 958 of JANXLO010000616.1, read as the reverse complement.
TTTTGATAACACACCTGCAATCGGTCATCGGGGCTTGACTTCAGATAGGCCACATCGCCGTTGGCCAGCCAGTGGTAGGGCGGGACGGTATAGCGTTGCAACAGCGATTTCCATTCAGCGGTCGAGAGTACAGGATAGGCATTGCTGGGCAGGGGCGATAAGAAGCAAGACTTTAGCAGGCCGCCAAGGAGAACGACTGCCAGCAGGGACAAGAGCCGTGCGGACAGTCGTTTCGAGGGGAGTCTACGGAGAAATTTTGGGTTCACTTGCATCTTGGTCGCCTCCTGTGGTGCTTACGATGCAGTTTAACCCCGGTTTCAGGCGAACTAGATCTCCATGATTACGGGGACTACGACCGGCCGGCGGTTGGTGCGCTTGCGCAGGTAACGGGCGACCGTGTCGTGGACTGCGACGCGAACAGTGTCCCAATCGCTGGCCTCGGTCAGGCTCAGCTCCTGAAGAGCCTCGACTACCTTCTCCGCCGCAGCCTCGAACAGCTCTCCGCTGTCCTCAGGCCGCAAGAAGCCTCGTGAGAGCATGTCCGGCCCGGCCAGGATTTCGCCGTTCCCACGATCCATGCTTACGGTGACGATAACGGTGCCGTCCTGAGCCAGATGCTTGCGATCCCGGAGCACAACGTCGCTGACACCGCCGGTCGAGACGCCATCGACGAACACGCTTCCGTGAGGAACGCCCTCTTTGCCGCGTCGCACGCCGTCCGCGTCCATCTCAAGATACTGCCCGACCTCGAAGGTGAGAATTTGATCGTCCGGATAGCCCATATCGCGCGCCATCTGCCGGTACGCGTGGTAGTGCCTGGCCTCGCCGTGATAGGGAGCGACGAACTCCGGAGCGGTGAGGTTTATCATCATCTTCAGCTCTTCCTGATAGCCGTGCCCGGAGACATGGACGTTCTGGATAGCGTCGTAGATGACCGTCGCGCCGCTGCGGAAGATGC
>JANXLO010000070.1 GCA_025355115.1 Chthonomonadaceae bacterium | reverse complement strand
TCCGCAGCGGCGGGGGCGAGTCGGCGCAGAACCATGCCGCCTATGATCTGCTGCTGCTTTCGCAGGTCGTCCTGTCGATCCAGCTCTCCTTCGCGACTATTCCGCTGGTCATGTTCACAAGTGACCGTGATCTTATGGGGGAGTTCGTCAATCCTCTCTGGGTACGGCTGCTGGCATGGCCGACGGTTCTTGTGATCGCCGCCTTGAATGCGTATCTACTCCACGATCAGTTCGCCGAATGGCTGGGCACGCCTGCCAAATCAGCCGCTCTGTTGCTGCTTATGGCCGTGATGCTAATTGGCTTCGCCCTATATGTCCGAAAGTGGAAAAAGCCACAGCTCGCGTGACGGGCCTCGAGAGCGAGAATTCAGTACGCGCAAAGGAATCGAACGTGCGGGTGACCAATACTCTCCGCAGAGGAGATAGCAGAGCATGGATACGGAAAACCGGCGGGTTCTGGCGCTGATGCCGCACCCGGACGACTGCGAGATACAGTGCGCGGGCACACTCCTGCGCCTGCGTGAACTCGGGTATGAGATCCATATCGCGACCATGACGGCGGGAGATAAGGGTTCCGCCCTCCTGGGACGGGCGGAGATTGCGGCGGCGCGGCGCGAGGAAGCCCGACGCGGTGCTGCCGTTATTGGCGCGGCGAGCGTCCACTGCCTGGAGTTCGCGGACCTGGAGATGGTCTTCGACAACCCCTCCCGGCGCAGAGTGACCGGCCTGCTGCGCCGCATCGACGCCGGACTCATCTTCACCACTCCGCCCGTGGACTATATGGCGGATCATGAGATCACCTCACGACTGGTGCGGGATGCCTGCTTCAACGCGGCGGTTCCCAACTATTCGACGGAGGGCAATGAAGCTCCGACTTCCCAAATTCCCTCCCTCTTCTATACGGATGCAGTAGGCGGCCACGATCTATTTGGGGAGCCGACACACGTCAGCTGTCTTGTGGACATCACCGCGCAGATGGAACAGAAGGCAGTGGCCCTCGCCTGCCACGACAGTCAGCGGGCCTGGCTTCGTAAGCAGCATGGTATCGACGAGTATATTGAAGCGATGCGCCGTTGGGGAGCGCAACGCGGTGCCCAGATCGGTGCAGCATACGCCGAAGGCTTCCGCCAGCACCTTGGCCATCCTCACCCAACCCGTAATTTGCTGGCGGAACTCCTCGGAGCCGTCCAGGCCAGCCCGTAAGTTTTTTATCAGCCTCAGTCCTGTCCGGTCATTTCAATTTGGAAGACGTCTGTTTTTAATGACGGGGGTATCAACCCCTGGATTCTCGAACTACAAGTCCCGATCTCACTCTGGAGTTCACTGCGCTTGAACAGGAGCAACGACATGCCTCGACCAATCAGCAAGATAGCGCCCGGCTGGTGGGACTATACCACGCTAGAGCCTGAACTGCTGCGCGATGCCGCCTGCCTGACCGTCGAAGACATCGCGGGGCTGGCGCGGCCTGGATTCCGGATTGCTTTTTACGACTCCCTGGAGCAGTTCTATCTGGCGGAGGCTCTGGAGTATATTCGCGCCTGGCAGGCAGCCACTGCCGACAATCCAGTCGGCCTATGTGGTCCCATCGGCCCAACGGAGCAGTTGCCGCTCGTTGCGCAACTGGTGAATGCCCTCGGCCTTTCCCTCCACAATGCGCATTTCTGGGGGATGGACGAATGGCTGCTCGACGGCAAAGAGGCCGACGAAAGTCACCCGCTTTCGTTCGCCCGCGCCGACAGGGAGCTTTGCTTCGACCGTATCCGGGCTGAGCTTGCCATGCCCGCCGCGAACCTGCACTTTCCGAAGGCAAACACCGTTGCCTACGAAGCGTCATGGCATGGGGTCCGTTGCGCGGTAATGCAGGGCGGGCAGGGCGAAGTGAAGCACTGGGCCTTCAACGACCCCGTCCGGCGCGAGGGAATTTATGCGGATGCTCCGCCCGCGCCTCACGTCTACCGCGAATTCGGAACACGCAGCGTTGAGCTTCATCCGCTGACGCTGATTCAGAACGCCCGCACCTCGGGCGGCGGCAATATCCCGCTTGTCCCGACCCATGCGCTGACCGTAGGGCCAAAACAGACCTGGCTCGCCGACCGTGTTTCGATATGGCATCCGGGACATCACGATAACCCGTTCGGGATGCGGCTGACGACGCTGATGATCTCGAAAGGGATCGCCGACTCGGCCGTCCCGATGTCGCTGCTCGCCGATCATCCCGACGTGCTGTTCAATTTTTATAGCGGGGGCATTGGCACGTGCGAAGCGGAGATGCACTAAACGTGAAAATCAAAGAGTGTTTCGACGGAGGGAGACGCAAATGACGATCGGCGTAGCGGTTCATGGCATGGGATGGGTCGCGGGAGAGCATATCAAGTCGTACGGGAAGCGCTCCGACTGCCGCGTAGTGGCGTTGTGCAGTCACTCGCGGGCGCGGGCGGAGGAGAAGGCCCGGGAAGCGGGACTGACGGAAACTCGGATATACGAGGACTACGAGACCATGCTGGCAGACCCCGAGGTGCAGGCGGTCTCTATCTGCACTCCGCCCAACTTCCACCCGCAGGAGACGATCCTGGCGGCGCGGGCAGGCAAGCACGTGCTCATCGAGAAGGCTGTCGCGAACGACCCAGCCTCCCTCGGCGCGATGCTGAGAGCGGTGGAGCAGGCGGGCGTGAAGTCCGTCGTGAGTTTCGTTCTGCACTGGAACCCGCAGTTTCAGTGGATCAAGAGAATGCTGGCGGAGCGAGCCATCGGCGATCTTTTCTATGCCGAAGTCGACTACTGGCACAACATTGGGCCGCAGTATGCGCAGTACCGCTGGAACGTGAAAAAGGAGATCGCAGGAAGCGTCTGGCTATCGGCGGGCTGTCATGCCGTGGACGCGATGCGAGCCTTCATGAAGGATGAGATCGTCGAGGTCACGGCCTACGGCTGCAAGCGCAACCCGGAGTACGAGTACGACACCAACGTGGTCGGCATCGTAAAGTTCGCGCACGGCGCCATCGGCAAACTCTCCGCCTCATTCGACGTCCAGTGCCCCTACGCCTTCAACATCGATCTGCTCGGCGACAAGGGAGCGATCCGCGACAACCGAATCCATGCAAGCGAGTTTTTCGCGGGCCAGACGGACTGGATCACAGTTCCCACAATTCGTCCGGACAGCGGGGATGTTGCGCACCATCCCTTCGACGGCGAGATAGGCCACTTCCTCGACTGCATTCAGCAGAAGAGGGAGTCGTTCGTGAATTTGGCGGACGCCGCCAGGACCCACGCCGTCTGCTACGCGCTTGAGCTCAGCTCCACCGAAAACCGCTCCGTCCGCCTCGAGGAGATCCACGCCGCCATGCAGTGACTGGAATTGACGACGAGGATGAGGATAATGCTCCGTCGAGAAAGACATCTCGGCGGAGCATTCATATGCCCTCACGCAGTGGGATCGGGCAGAAGCGTTCGCTCTCGGAGGAACCTGCCCCACGGCAAGGGCGGATTTCAGGCGGCCTTGCTGCCCCGCCTCCTGCGCAAAAGGACGCCCGCGCCGCTGAGGCTCAGGCCGATCAGCAATGCGAGGCCGCCGGGTTCGGGGGTAATGGCGACAACGCCGTTGAGGACGACGTTGTCGAATTGAGTTGCAGGAGAGCCTCCGTTAAAGCTGACGGACGTGAGATTGGCGAAACCGTTCCCGAACACGACTGTCGACACGCTGTTGTCTGAAGTCTGAAGGAACGACTGCGTCACGGTGCCGCCGCCTTGAAGATTGCCTGTGAAGGTGACATCGCCCACGCTGTCACCGCGCACCGAATTCAAGTTTGCGATGTCGATGGAGTTGAGGCTGAAGGGCACGCCATTGTCATGCGTCAAATTCGTGATTCCATTGCTTGCGCCATTGTAGAGCGCCACCGAGTTAGTATAGTTGTGAAAACCGGGGGTAGAAGTCACGCTGAAAAGGCCGGGGCCTCCGGATTGATCGGCGACAGTGAAGCCGTTCTGTGTGACTGAGGTGCCCTGTAAGTTTTGAGCTGCGCCGGGAGGGTTGCTGAGGTTCTCAAAATTGAGCGTGGTCTGAGCCTTCGCATTCAATGCGGGGCAGAGTAAGGCGACAGGCAGGAGACAGCCAGTGAGGGCCGTGAGTGGGCTGCGCGCGAATTTGGGATTCGTGAACAATGTGTCCTTCTTTCCTTTTCCAAAATCCTGAGCGGAGGCAGTGCATAAACCAAGCGGGCTAACGCGTCTTGCAGGAGGCGCAGGGCCACCGAGGGAGGAAATCAGCGAACAGCCGTTGTGATGCACACGATCAGTATGGCATGAGGCGAGCATAAATAGCGAGAATGATGCGTCCCGGCAGGCATTTATTTCGCCGATGCATTCATTGGCCGCTTGCAGAGGCTCGCTGAGGGCGAACTGGACGATCCGATCACGCATGGATCTCCGCACGGCAAGTCCGGCAAGAGGGATGCATGCAGCCGAAACTGCTCTATACCTCGACGCAAGAAAACGCAGCTGGGAAGCGATTCCCGGCTGCGTCTTTCGTTTTTGCCAGCTTCAGTGGA
>JANXLO010000578.1 GCA_025355115.1 Chthonomonadaceae bacterium | reverse complement strand
TCATCTTCTGTCTGGTACGTCAACAGCGAAAAGCACGATTGATTCCCCGCGCACCCATCTGTTAGCTCGCCAGTTTTTATTGCAGTCAAAGCACGGCGTCACTCATGAAATATTCTATTCGTTCAGAAGGTTCTGCCGATGGCTTTTGCGATGGGGTGGAGCTCGGCGATCAGGGCGGAGAAGTCCGTCGTCGTCAGCTGCTGAGCGCCATCCTTCAAGGCCTGATCGGGGTGCGGATGCACCTCTATGAGGAGGCCGTCCGCGCCCACCGCGACCGCTGCCTTCGTCATGGCCTGCACCAGGCTGCGCTTGCCTGTGCCCTGGCTCGGGTCGACGATCACAGGCAGATGCGACAACTCCTTCGCCGCGGGAACTGCGGAGAGGTCGAGGGTGTTGCGAGTGTAGGTTTCGAAGGTACGGATGCCGCGCTCGCAGAGCATCACGTTCGGGTTGCCGCCGAGCAGGATATACTCCGCCGCCTGCAGCCACTCTTCGATCTTCGCCGTCATCCCCCGCTTCAGCATGACAGGCGTCTGCACCTTGCCGACCTCGCGCAGCAGATCGTAGTTCTGCATATTGCGGGTTCCGATTTGCAGAATGTCGGCGTAGCCGCACACCAGTTCGACGTTGCGCACATCCATCACCTCAGTGATGACCCGCATCTCGAGCTTGTCGGCGATGTCACGCAGGATTTTCAGGGCAGGCACCCCATGGCCCTGAAACGAGTAGGGCGACGTGCTCGGCTTGTAGGCGCCTCCGCGCAGAATGTTCGCTCCGGCAGCTTTGCAGGCAACCGCCGATTCCCACGTCTGCTCATACGTCTCGACTGTGCAAGGGCCCGCCATCAGCGCGATCTGGTTGCCGCCGACAGGAACGCCCTTGACATCTATGACCGTTCCCTCGGGATGAAACTCGCGGCTGGCGAACTTGTAGGGCCGCAGAATCCCCATCACCTGCTCGACATAGGGAAGAGCTTCCAGCGATTCCATATAGCGTGACTTGTCGGCCTCCGGCACCCCCGTCGCCCCGATCACCGTCCGCTCGGCTCCGTAGATCGGATGCACTCCATAGCCCCAGTCCTTGACCCGTTTTTCGATATCACTTATCTGCTCCGCCGTCGCGTCAGCCGACATTACAATAATCATATGTCCCATTCTCCTCGCCTCACTGCACCCCTGCCCGCTCACAGGGAAGGTTAGTTTACCCGAAAATCCCACACATGCCAGGTCAGCGTTCCAAGAGAGCGTCCGAGGAGGCTTGCGCAATATGCTATAATAAGAGGTGTACAAATGACTAGAACAGAAACGAGAGACTGAAATGACTACCGACAATACTGCCAACACCCCTGTGCCCGCTGCCGAGCGCAAAACAAAAGGCAAGAAGCACGTCGCGCCCGCGGGCCGGCATAGCCAGCAGACCCATCGACGCGCCGAAGAGCGCGGCGCGGCCCAAGGCCATACCACGGAAAAAGAACTCCACGCGCACGATCGAGGAGTTGAACTTG
>JANXLO010000557.1 GCA_025355115.1 Chthonomonadaceae bacterium | reverse complement strand
CAGCACGGAGTGATCGCCTGGAAGCACTCCGACATCCCAGAGGCGGAGCGTGGGTTCAACGACAGCTACGAGATCAGCAGAAAACTTGACGACCAGCCGCGCATGATTCCTGCCCTCCTCAACCTTGGGTTGATCGCCTGGAGCCGAAGTGATCTGTCCTCCGCTCGACAACGTTGGGAGGAAGCGTTGCCGCTGGCACGTGAGACCGGACAGCCGCGTTACGAGGGTGTTCTACTGGCAAATCTCGGACTTCTCGCCAGTGATGCAGGCGATTTCGACGACGCCACACGTTTTTTCGAACAGGCGATGGCCCTGCATAGGAGAGAGAAGAACCTCAAGCTCTATGCGGACGCCTTGATGCACTCCGCGGAGGTGGCGCGGAGCAAAGGCGACACGGAGACAGCTCTCGCCAGGCTAGTCGAGAGTCATGGACTGTTCGTGTCGCTCGAGCAGCGTCACGAGGTCGCGCTGACTCTCATTCGAAGTGGGCAGGTGGCTATCGAGGCCTCCACCTGCGACGAGGCGGAAGGCTATTTGGAGCGCGGCCTTGCGATCGCTTATGAGATTGATGATACTTGGTGCCTTATGTTCGGCCTGACTCAGCAGGGAAGACTGGAGGGAAGGCGAGGAAACCTTCAGAAAGCATGGGGTCTCTACGTTCGGGCGTACGCCATCGCCTGTCGACTAGAGGGGCGACAGCACCAGGCGGACATTGCGCGTCATGCGGGCAACACGCTTGCGGAGGCCGGGTGTCACAAAGAGGCGTATCGTCTTCTGTTCATCGCGCATCGGGAGTTTGAAGCCCTTCACCTGTTCGACCGCCACGAGACAGGCCGGCACTGCGAAGTGCTACTCGGCAATTTCTCGCCGGAGGTCGCGGCTGCCATGGCCGCCGATGTCGTGGCTCTCTCGGCAAATACGATTTTTGAAGGTGATCCTCCGGTAACGCCTTAAACGCCTCCTAAGGAGCAGCCTCTCGTTGGGAAAGGCTGTCGAGGCGACAGTGCGCGACAGTAGCAGGGCCAAGGGGCACACTTCGTCTATGAAAACTGTGTTCAGACCGTCAATGCGCCGCGCAAAGTGCGCAGCAATCGCCTCCCCGCCATATCGGACTTTTAGTCCGTCAGAGCGGTTGGCACAACTAATGAGTATCGTGCAGTGTAGCACGAGCCAATCAGCCATTTAGAAAAAGAAGAGGACAGCGCAATGAAACACAAGATTCAGTTTGCAAGAGGGGCAATATGCTTTGGGATGCTGCTTGGCCTCACGAAGCCGGCGCAGGCGGGAGTCGCCGACCCAATAATTGGATTCTTCGGGATGCCGACGGCAGTTGATCCCGCCAAGCTCTTTCTGTTCACGCCGGGGACCATCTACTCCTCCACCAACGACCCGGGCAATCCAAATAACGGGCCGATTACCGGTTCGACTCTGTTGCCTGTTGCGTTCAGCGGCCTGGGCGGCCTGGAAATCCATGGGCGGTTTACAGCGGGTGAAAGCCAAGTTCCCGTACTTGAATTGGATGTCAGTACGAATTACACTGGCATTCTCACCCTGACCTCCACATCGAGCCCCAATATTCTCGATCCAAGCACCAGCACACCCTTTATTCCGTGGAGTTCGGTGGACAACGGCATTCAGAACGGCAATCACACGTTCTCGTTCTTTCCTCAGCCGGGCAGCGCTCCGATGAATCTATTTGGATACTACGGAGTCCTTGATGTCAGACCGGCCGCTCAGCAGGACGTCTCCGCGTTTGCGCGGTCAAGTTTCTCCTTCGCTGGATTTACGGAAGTTCAGAACGCCCCGGAGCCCGGTGCGGTCGCTATGCTGGCTGGCGCGGCCGTGGGGCTACTGGTTACTGTGCGACGCCGCAAACTAAGGCGCAAATCTCGTTGATAACGGGCTAATCCGCAACGGAGTCATGGAGGGCAAACCGGTGCCCGTGGTGAAAGGTGGGCTGGGCAGCAGATTACGTTTGCCCAGCCGCCTGCGGAAATCTCCCCCTCCTATTGGCGGCAGACTGCAGGGCGCACCCGAGGCGCCCGCGCAAGGAGATCTAGACAGCGATGGAGATAGGAATAGTCGGCCTTGGGCGAATGGGCGGCAACATGGCCGAGCGTCTGATTCAGCACGGGCATCAGGTGGTTGGCTGCGATCCCGCCCCGGAGGCTCAGGAGCGAGTTCGGGCATTGGGCGGCGATGCCGCTGGCACCGTCACTGAGATGATAGGGAAGATGACCCAGGCTCCTCGCGTAGTCTGGAGCATGGTTCCCGCCGGAAAAGTGACGGAGGCAGTTCTGAAAGAAGCCGCCGACGCCCTGCG
>JANXLO010000536.1 GCA_025355115.1 Chthonomonadaceae bacterium | reverse complement strand
GATAAACAGACTTTATGGGCAGCTTGAATGCTTTTATCAACAATTGGAAGCGCGGGGAGACGGTGACGCTCAACCTCAGACTATCAAAGCGCTTGATTCTTGGCGATCATGAGAACGAAGGAAGAGCTGCAATTCAGGTTGGCCCATTGGTTCTTGCCCTCGACACCTCACTGAATCCTGGCCTCACGAACGTGAATCGCGCTGAGCTAAGTCCTGACGCCCTGCAAAATTTGTCCCTCGCGCCAGGCGATCAGCGCTCTGAGACGCCCCGCTTCAGCCTACCAGGCAAGATCAATGGTGAATCAAAAACGCTGATGTTGACCCCGTTTGCCTGCGCGGGACAGGATCATAAAAGCCACTTTACTGTCTGGATATTTCAGCCGGGCAGAGCATTGTCAAGTGATTCGCTAAGCTCACTATTCGGGGATGCAAAACCTTCCTATTCGAGGCAGGGAAATCTGGAAGGGGACATTACAGACGGGGATTTTGACACACTGCGAGTTACGTATGACGCCACTTATGCTCAGGAGGACTGGTATTCCCTTAACCGTCCAACTCCAATTCTTATCAGCCGAATACTCTTCGCGCATGGCAAGACATTTCACGATGGAGGCTGGTTCGACGCTTCAGCAGGCAAGCCGCGTATACAAGTTCAAACAGAAATCAACGGCCCATGGCAGACTGTCGCGACGCTCGACAACTACCCCGCTGCGACCGCGACCGACTCGAAAAGCCTCCAGCCAGGCCAGAAGTTTGAGGTGAAATTCTCGCCGGTGAAGGCTTTTGCTATTCGCATTATCGGCAAACCAGCTACCGGTGACAGTCCTACGCAGTCCTTCTCCTCCTGCTCCGAGCTCCAGGCATTTGCGAGATAGGGGAGAGAATAAAAGTCGGGCCGCTCACATAGTTCAAGCTATTCTGCACATAAAATCAGCGCAGGGAAGGAAATTGCCTTCGGCTGCGCTGATTCTCTTTTATGACCGCTTGCGGATGCGTCGGCGAAATCTCATGCCAGCGAAGCATGCCGATAGCATCGCTGCTCCCATGATCGCGGCACTGGGTTCTGGCGTGGATGTGGCGCCGGGCCGGATGACAACTGGAGGGATCACGATGATCGGCGGTGTGCCGCCTCCACTGGGCGGGATCACGGCACCCCCGGGAATAGGGGACCCGCCCGAGCCTCCGGATGATGCGAGAAGCCCCGCCAATGCTCCTAAAGGCGCTAGAATGGCGGGAACCGCGTTGGCGAAGCTGCTCACGGCGTGAACAGCTGTCGCAGGAATGGCGGCAGCAGGAAGCTCGATTGGCGTGATTGGGATTTCCGTAGGGCCGGGGATAGCGGGCGATTCGATAAATCCAGCGAACGGCTCTGCATCGCGAACGTTGTTGACGACTACAGGGGCTGCATTGGCAGGTGCCTCGAGAGCCTCATACGGCTGAAAATCGAGGGCGGTCTCCGGCTGAGCAAACTCCGGCGCGCGCAGGAATGCCCCGCGAACTGCGGTCGGCTGCTTCGCTCGAATTGGGTTGCCGCAGACCTTCACAAGCGCAGGCGTTCCGTCCGGCATCCGGTAGACCGCGGTGCCCTTGCGAACCCGTCTGACTTTGTATCCGATTTTTTCCCCAGGATGTACGTAGTGAATTTCGTAGATATGATCCTCGGTCAGCACACCCAAATGCATGTTGGCGAACGCGACTTTGACCATCTCCGGCGATAACCGGTAGATGCGAGCATAGCGCTGGGTAACGAGCGGATCATTCTGTATCTGGCGGTTGAGGGACTTGAGACTACGTGCTGGATGGTGAAGAAAGGCTCCAGGCGGCATTCTGCGTCGTGCCTGAGCTGCCTGTCCGCCTGCGAGGAGGCAGAAGCAGGCCGAAAAATAGAAGATGCGAGATGCGTATGCGGCAGCCATAATTGCGCTCCGTTTTCCTTAACATAAGCTGGCCGGGACGAACGCTCTTGCATCGCATAGTCCTTGATAGGGAGGAGTTGCGAACTCGTCGGCAGCGGAAAAAGTGATAATAAGCGAGAAAGGGGCAGGTTAGAAAAAGGCTTTCAATGACGTAATCGAGCATTGGGCTCGAACCCTTGTGCCTTTCTACACCCAGTATGCATTGATTAGTCTTACTGAGGCGAGCAAATGTTCCCGAATTATCCGCTTTGGTCGGGAAGGAACGCGGGGAGGGGTTGGGGAAGTAGAATCATATCAGACAGCTGCACGAACTCGAGCGGCGGTCAACTCGAATCGAGGCCAATCAGGTATGGAAAGACGCATATACGGGATCGAGACGGAATTTGGCTGCATGGTGCGTGACCCTTCGGTCGGAACGGCGGAGGAGGTGGTCGAGCGCGTCAAGGACTACGCCTTTTACGACCGTAAGCTCGGCGTGATCGACCTCCATGCGCGCGACTACGCATTCGAGCCTGCCCGAGCTGGCGGGTTCCTGCGCAACGGCGGGCGGCTCTATATCGATGCGGTCGGCAGCCATGAGGAGTACGCCACTGCAGAGTGCTGCGATCTGCTGGATCTGGTGCGTCACGATCGCGCTGGCCGTGTCCTTCTCGCGCAGCTTGTGAGCGAGCTTGGCCTCGACGACGCGGTCAGCTTCCACAACAATAGTATCGACCACTTCGGCGGCCATACATTCGGTTGCCATGAGAACTATCTGGTGCAGATCGAGGATCGATTCTTCACCGATGCGCTCTCCTTCCTGCTGCCCTTCCTGGTGACGCGCCAGATATACGCGGGCATCGGGCGGGTAGGGGGGCATCGACTCGCCCGCCCCAGCAGCAAAAACAACATCATGACCCTCGGCGAGCATGAGGTGGACTACGTTTGGGTGTCCAACTTCTACGGGGTAGAGATAGACAATACGGTCGATTTCCAGCTCTCACAACGGGCCGACCACATCGTCAAGACGATCTCCAGCCGCGTCCGCTTCAACCGGGCCATCATCAATCCGAAATGGGACTCCTACTACTCCTACAGCAACCTGCACCGTCTGCACATCCTCTTCGGCGAGAGCAACATGAGCGAGTATGCCTGCATGCTGAAGGTAGGTGCGACGAGCCTAGTTCTCGATCTGATCGAAGCGGGAAGCATGCCGGAAGACGTGGAGGTTGCCGACCCACTGGAGACCCTGCGCTCCGTCTCGCGTGACCCAACCATGAAGTGGCCCGTCCGGATGCGCAACGGCAAGATGAGCTCCGCAATTGAACTCCAGCGACGTTATCTGGACGCAGCAAAGCGCCACTTCAGTCGCCGGGACGACCAGACCGATATGGTGCTGAGGGAGTGGGAGCGCACGCTGAACGACCTGGAGACGGACCCGCTCAGCACGGCAGATCGTCTCGATTGGTCGGCAAAGAAGGTGCTCTACACCCAATACGTCGAGGAGACAGGCGTGTCCTGGAAAGACGACATCCTCCAGAGCCTTGACCTCGAGTATCACAACGTCAGCCCAACCGCAGGCCTGTTCTACGGCTTGGAGGAAGCGGGCGCGATGCAGCGATTAGTCACAGATGCCCAGGTTGAGGAGGCGATCACCACGCCTCCCCAGAACACAAGAGCACTCGGGCGTGGCTACATAGTATCGCAGCTAATCGCCAAGCCAGGCACTCGCTACGTAATCGATTGGGACGCAGTCTACATAGAACGCAACCGCCAACTGGACTTAAAAAACCCCTTCAGCACCTACGAAAAAGAAGCAATCCGCTTTCTAAAGGGCGTGTGATCGCTTTCCGACGAAGCTGCGACGAGTAGACAACCAATTTCGGCCATGGAAAACAAGAGACGAAAAGAGTCACAACTGCATCAAGGAGGTTGAATTTTGTCACATGCAGTTTACCCCGGCAATGAACTTGGTCGGATCGGACACGAGTATTTTGAAACCAGGCTCCGGGCAGAAGTCGTGACAGCAGACAATATCGGCAAGATCATCTCCATAGATATTGACACTGGCGATTATGAGATTGGCGAAGATCTCCTTGTAACCGCAAATAGCTTGCTGAATAGACATAAAGAAGCAGCCATCTGGAGCGAACGTATCGGTTACAACGCTGTCTACGCCGTTTGTGGTTCCTTGCACCTAGTTCGTGAATGATTCAAGGAACCGTCGTTGGGTTGCAAATTTTCGTCGGTGTTGGGTTTCGACTGCCCAATCGCCC
>JANXLO010000063.1 GCA_025355115.1 Chthonomonadaceae bacterium | reverse complement strand
GTCGGGCGTCTTTTGCAGTTGTCGCTTCCAGTTCAGAAGCGCATTGTCGCTGACGCCGAGCTCGCGGGCAGTCTGTGCGATGCTGCCGCGTTCGTTGGCAAGCCGGATGACCTCTCTTTTGAACTCCTCGGTGTAGCTTTTGCGTGTCGTGGTCATGGGTTTCCTCGCTCTCAGGATGAGATTAGTCTGCCTGCGAGGCAATGCACCCTTAACTCACACTCTATGAATTCGACAGAAGATCAGTTTGCGCGAATTTTCCCTACGCTGGACACCCGCACTTCAGATATATCCCTCCGAGCCCTAACCATGCATAGCAACTGGTTTACCCATTATGACAACTTTACGGTCTCGACGGGCCCAGTGTCGTTTTGGCAGACTTCATTGATGGGTTTTGGCTGCGCCCCAGGCCTTTTGGGCCCAGTGGTCCATGGCGTCGTATTTATCCTCCCAGGTGGTGTACATCGCGCCGTCTATGCCGGAGAGACCGCGGGTGGCTCCGATCCATTTCGTTATGGCGGCGCCGTTCTCATCGCTGTCGTAGTAGCCGGATAGGACTTGCTTCAGGCCCAGATCGGCGAAGAATTTGCTGTCCTTTGCAAGTCCCCCTCCATTCCAGTTCACAATCCCCACATCCTTGTCGAGGCCTTTCCATGAGTCCTTCAGGGTGCCATTGACTGCATAGAAGTGATCGACCGCGTTATGGTAGGGATCGAACATGTCGCTCCAGACCCAGATGCTGGCGTCCGGACGGATGTCGCGAATGATCTTGGCGGCCTTGCGGACGTTCCAGGCGAGCAGCTTGCCGGGAGTCATCTGCTTGCTCTGGCAGAGGGCGCACTGGTTGACGACCCGCAGCTCGTCGTGCGACATCAGGAAGGCCGCGGGATGCAGCAGTTCATTTGCCTTTTTCACTCCTATCGCCCACTCGTCGAATATCTTGGGCTCGCTGAGGCAGCTATTGATGCGATCCTGGTAGACGATGAGCGGATGATAGTAGCTGACCCGCAGCCGGTCGCCGTCGTGAATGCGCGAATTCGCGGTTAGGCGGATTGGCGGGGGCGCATGATAGGCGCGGTAGGGATGCAGTTCGGGATCGACGATTTTGCCGTAGTCCCTGCCCTCCTCGTAGATCATGCCACTCTCTGCTCTTACTGTAACCGGACAGCCTGGGCGGCGTAGCACGTTGACAAGGCCAATCTCCTCGAGGGTCAGATCGTCCCACCAGAGTTTGCCATCCTTGCCGTTCCAGGAGCCGAGGTAGAGTCGCCCTTTAGTGTTGTCGAGGCTGTTGAAGACGAGATCGTAGTGCGTCCAGTCCTGCGTCTTTTCGGCGTGGAATGTCTGAAAGCTAATCGAGTGCTGGGTGTCGTCGGTCAGGACTTCGACATTGGGATCGGCGGGGACCATGTTCTCGGTTTTGACCCAGAAGGAGAGGCGGTACTGGCGGTGCGGCTGAAGTTCTATCTGCTGCGCCGCCCTGGCGTGACGGTGCTCGTTCTTGCCGATGCTCTCCATGCGCAGCGAGGTCTTTCCGCCATGCGTGTTCTCGTGGTCGGCGAAGGTGGTCACCCCCTCATCGTCCTGGAGTGTCCAGCCTTTGAAATGGTTGCTATCGGCCGCTTCGAAGTCCGCATTCAGCAACCGCGTCGGGTTGTCCGGCTGGAAGGTTGCGATGCCATCGCGGGGGATGAATAGCGCATCCTTCGAGAGCACGCCTTCCGTATAGTTGCGGTCGGGCGAATTGCCCATGACGATGGCGACGATGTCGAGCCCGTGCTGCTTTGCCGCCAGCCGTAGCTCTGCCGCCTTGGCGGGCGGGATATTCGGGGAGAGGACGACTCCATTGTAGCCATCCGCCTGAGCGCGAGGGAGACGCGCGATCACGCGATCCACCTCTTTTGGATCGCTCATATCGCGCCAGATGAAAAGCCAGCGCTTATGCATGCCCGGCGATGAAGAGGCGACCACCTTCGACGCGGCGGGCCTCGTGCCCGGAGGAGCGCCAGCGATGACACAGAGGAGCATGCCGATGAGCACGGGGATTCGGCCTCGAACCCTGAAACGAATATTCATAGCGTACCTGCCTTGCAAAGCGGGAGCATCGGAAAGTGCATGTTGACGAATCGAAAGCGCTAGATCACTTGAGTTCATGAAGCTCGTTGAGAGGTTCGTCAACTCACAGCCTGACTCCTGCCTCCGCGCCTGGGCACCTTTGGCACACCGGAGCGGAGAATGGTGAGAGAGTGGGATCGGGGACTGAAGTCCCCGATTTAGATCAATGCATTTCCGCCCGGAAAGCGTTCGCTTTTAATGACGGGTGTTTTTCAACACCCGGAACCCAATTGTCTATTGATGATGGATGATCTCTAGACTCGAAACTCAGACCTCGTTCATAACGCTCGCCTGAGATGCCAGCAGCCCTCGAAGCTTTGCTTCGAGGGCTGCTGAATGGGGTTGCTGTCGCTATTGAATTAGGGACAGGAGCGTTAGATCAGTCTCATCTGTCGGGGAAGAAGTACTTGTAGTAGCCGACCGCTCCGCCGCCGATGCTTGCGTCCGGAACGATCTCCCACGCCGCCGCCGCCTTCAGCGCCTTGGCATGCCCGTCCACAAAGCCCATGCAGACGATCCCCAGATGCTGCGGCTTGCTCGGATCGTTGTCGAAGCCGCTCTCCCGGTTGTGCCGGTAGCGAAGCGTCGGGCGGGTGTAGAGGCAGGAGTCCATGTCCCAGCCCCGAGCCTCCACCACCATCGCCATCTCCGAAGGCCGGTTCACCGACGCCTGCGAGCGGCTCGAGCCCGAGTAGCTGCCGGTCTTGTCGAAGCTCGCGTAGCTGCCGTAGCAGACCGACGGAGAGCCCGGCTCCGACCCGTAGCCCGCCAGGCCGTCCCAGGCGGCGGTGCGTCCGTCGATGGGGCTGGAGAGGTTGGCGTAGTTTGCGGCCAGGACGCCGATGTACTCGAAGTAGCGGGGCACGAGAGCGTAGCTGACGATGGGGCCGCCCAGGGGAGTGGGGGAGGCGGAGAAGGAGCCGCTCTTGGCGCGGTCGCCGGAGGGGGCGGTGTCTCCGGGGGAGGCTCCGCTGGGGCAGACGGTGACCTGGCTGTTCTTGAGGTAGGGCTGAATGCGGTTGACCCAGGTGATGTCGCTCCAGTAGCCGCTGCTGGTGGAGACGGCCTGCTCGCCTGCGAACTCATAGTGGCAGAAGGAGAAGAGCTCGTCGTAGTCCTGAGTGTACATGATCTGTGCGGTGGTGATCTGCTTGATGTTGCTGATGCAGCTGGTCTTTCTCGCCTGCTCCCTCGCCTGAGCGAAGACGGGGAAGAGGATGGCGGCGAGAATGGCGATGATGGCGATGACGACGAGCAGTTCGATGAGGGTGAAGCCCCTCTTGGTGGGTGGCATCTGGATGGTTCTCCTGGTCTCA
>JANXLO010000528.1 GCA_025355115.1 Chthonomonadaceae bacterium | reverse complement strand
CGCTTCATTCCAGAAGCGCACGACTCGGCTCCATTTGCTGGCTCGCGCGGCGGGCGGCAGTGAGCGAAGAAAATCGGCGGCGTACTCCTTGTGCAGAAGTCGTGTGTCGAGGATGCAGACGATTCCGCGATCACTGTGAGTGCGAATAAGCCGTCCAAATCCCTGTTTTAATCGAATTTGAGCATACGGAATGGAGTAGTCACGGAACGAGTTGCCGCCGGAATCCTCGATCGCCTGGACGCGGGCCTTTGTAATAGGGGAGTCGGGCACGGCGAACGGCAGCCGGTCGATGATCACACAGGAGAGCGCGTGGCCCTGGACGTCGACGCCTTCCCAGAAGGTCTGAAGGCCGAAAAGGCAGCCGTCCCCGCTTGCTTTGAAAGCTTCGAGCAGCTTACCGGGCGGCAGGTCGCCCTGCTTGAAGAAGGGGAAGGGCATCTTGCCCTCCAGCTGTTGATAGACTGCATCGAGCATGGCTCGGGAGGTGAACAGCAGAAAAGTGCGACCCGCTGTGAGCGACAGTAGGCGCTGTATCTCCGCAATAATCTGCGGAAGATAGCCTGGAACGGAGAGAGGGGCGGGGGCAGGCAGATGACCGGGCACATAGAGCAGTGCCTGTGTAGCGAACGGAAATGGACTCCCGACAATGCATTCGAGAGTATCCGGCGGGATTCCCAGGCGGCTGCGTTGATAGTCGAAGCTCCCGGAGGTAGCGAGCGTTGCTGAGAGCAGTATGACGCTGCCTTTGCGGGACTTCATCGGGTTCCACAGCGCTGTGTCTAGAATTTTGGCGACTGAGACGGGCGTTAGGTAGAGAGTGGCCCTTGGCTCGGGCTTGCTGCGCCCGCTGGACGTGGTGACCTGCCCCCAACGGATGGCGTTGCGGTCCTGCTCGAAGAACAGACGATGGAGATCCTCACGGGCTTTTCCGCAGAGACGTGCCATGCCCTCAACGCTGTCCCGGAGTGTCTCGTCCTCCTTGCCAGCTTCGAGCAGATCGTTCTGAAGAGTTGAGAGTGCGTTACAGGTTTTGCCTGTCCACTCCTCGGACTGAGTGCGTCCTTCCTCGGAGAGCGCATCCTCGAAAAAGAACTCGTACTTGCCGGAGGCGAAGAAAGGGGCAAAGAGTGTACCGTTCATCTCCTCGAGGGTCTGGAGGCGCGTTTTGTCCATCTCCAGACCGCGAACATGCTTTATGCGCTCCATGAGGTTGATGAGACGGCGTGATCCGAACTCGATGCCGAACGTGCGTGTGGCGATGTCCTCCAGGTGATGTGCCTCATCGAAGACCACATTGTCGTAGTCCGGGAGAATGCCGGACTGCGGATCGGACAGTCGCAATGCGAGATCGGCGAAGAAGAGGGAGTGGTTCACTACGATTAGGCTGCTTTCGGCTGCCTCTCGGCGTTTGCTGTAGTAGTGGCAGGTGTTGTAGTGGAGGCACTGCTGCGCGCGGCAGGTTTCAGGGGTGGAGATGAGCTCGCTCCAGTGCGTGAAGGTGAAGGGCAGCTCGGCTGAATCTCCATTGCAGTCTTCGCGTCTGGCCCACGCCTGCACTTTGCGGAAAAGAGGATCTGCCATGAGAAACAGGTCGCCACGAGAGTTTTCGAGACTCTGCTTGCAGAGGTAGTTGCCTCTTCCTTTCAGCAGAGAATAGGAGACGCTTCCCTCGGCACCGGGAAAGAGACTGAGCACGAGGGGAATGTCTTTTTCGATGAGCTGAGCCTGGAGGCTGATCGTGTGGGTGCTGATGATTGTGCGCTTGCCAGCAAGGGCGGCGCGGACGGCGGGCACGAGATAGGCCAGCGTCTTCCCTACTCCTGTCCCGGCCTCTGCCAGACAGGGCATTCCTGCCTGTATGGCCTCCTCAATCGCCAGTGCAACCTGCACCTGCTCATCGCGCTTTTCGTAGCCCGGCAGCTCGCCCGCTAGCGGGCCGTCTGGCCCGAAGAAATCCTCGAGAGAATCCGCTTTCCGTGGACGTGAGGCGCGCTTTTCTGCGCTGCGGTTGGGTTTTGCTGTTCGGAGAGTAGTTGGCATGAAACGAATTACGAAGCCTTCCGCCAGGGTGTTGTCCGTCTGTCGTGACTTAATTAATGGAGACAAGTGTATTATACGCTACCCCTCTCATCATTGCAAGAGATTTGAAGCTGGCCATGTTCGTTCCATGCTCCGGAATGCGCAAAGCACATGTTGTACTCTGCAATTTTCCAGTATGAAAACCGCCCCTTCCCAAGGAACAGTTCGTCCTGGAGAGAGGGCGGTGGTGAGGAAAAGAAGCTCGTTCCAGCCGATTGCCGATACGACTAGGGGTCGGTCAGTATCGTCCGGAGCGCCTCGAGCGACGGCGAGAAGAAATAGTCCCCTCCGGTCGTGGTGACGAAGTGCTTCAGGTCGGGGATGTGCTTTGGAGTGGTTTTCGTCGGGATTGTGAAAGCCCCCGTTGCGCTCTGAGCTATGATGGGGTCCTGCCCGTCGGGAGACCCGTCGCCCGGACAGTTCACGGAGTTTGCAGGGCCAGGACATGGGAAGTTCGGATCGTTGACCCACGCGCTCTGCACGAACTCGAACTGGTCCGCGATGTCACGCTGATAGCAGAGGAAGAGCAGTCCTCTATCAACCGCCTCGCTGCCTGGGACTTTGGGGTTATAAGGTGCGCCGTAGGGCAACCCGCGCCGAAGCAGACGATGAGTCTGAGTACGGCTCTCGGTGTCGCTTCCGCTCGTGACGGTTCCATGCTGATCTCGAGGATATGCCTTGCGGATGTGCGCGGCTCTGGGCACATTGACCCCGCTGTCGTCGTCACCGTACTCAAAGAAGTTGTTGAGGGAGCTGTCATTACCTGCCGGCGGAAAAGCTCTGCCAGGATCGATGCTTGGCGGGTCGTAAGTGCCCTTCTGGCTCTTCAGCCGCTCGAGCGGGCATCCACTCTCGTATCGGCCCACAAGCTTCGCGCCCATCAGATCTTCGGTTAAGCCGGTGTCCGCGGCGAGTTTAGCCAGATTTTCCTGAAAGCCCTTGACGTCCTGTCGGAGGCGACGGTAGACGAGGAAAGAGCCATCCTTCGTCCAGTGCGGCCCGTTGACGCTCAGGTCGCCCGGCGCGGGGTTGGGATTCTTGCCGTCTGGGCCTGTAACGGGAATTTGGGTCGCATAGCCGAGGACGAACTCTCCGGGATGCAGCAGATCTTGGCCAGGATTTCCCTGTTCGGGATTGGCGATCGGGTCGTCCGGGGTGTCGATGCCTCGAATGCCTGGCTGCGACACTCCGTCCTTGAAGCCGAACTGCTCATGTCCGGGCCTGTCCGGCCTTGTCGCTCCGATCTGTGAGTCGAGCAGCTCCACGCCTCCGCTGTTTTGAATTAAAGTCTTATACTGATTGGCCGTCGAGCCAGGCGCGCCAGGATTGACGTCTGCCTCAATATCGGATTCGACTATGATGACGGCATGCACCTTTTTATCGCTCGGCTGGAAGGGCTTAAGCCAGTTTGCGGGCGCATTGTGAAGAGTGTCCCCAATGCTGTCGGCTCTGGCGGCCATGCCCTCGCGAAAGGCGTCGGGGAAGAGGTTCAGCTCGAAGTCGGAGACGTTCAGCTTTTTAAGGCCAGCCGCTGTGAAGGCGATGTTTGTCCAGGTGGCCCGCACGATACCTTCGACACCTTTGCTTTTGCGGATGAGCTTGAACAGGTCGTTGAAGGCGATCACCTCTTCGCTAGTCGCGATGAAGCGGTTCATTTTCTTGAGCCATGCGCGAGCTTTCGGCGTGTCCGTGAAGTGAACGAACATCATGACTCGGTGGTCTTTCGAAAAGCCGCCGAGGATGTTGCCTTGTATGTTGCCGAGATTCGGCACTAAGTCAGCCACGAAAACCCTCCTTGATTAGTTGGAACGACAGATTGGACAGTGTTGGCCGTGCGCTAGTGCGACGCGGGAGCGCCCTAGCGAGTGTGCCAGACTATGTGTGCCCGGCAGTCATTACATACACGGTGATGATTGCTCTGGAGATGCAGTCTGACACGAAACTCGCTCGCTTGATTAGTATAACGTCAAATTTTGTTTCTGTCAATATCAATAGTGCTAATTAGGATATTTTATAATCACGTTGAAACTCAGGCGTGTACGTATAGTCTCCCAGGCCCTCAAACAACTGTCGCCCCCGTCCACATGGACGGGGGCGACAGTTCAGATTGCATGGGAAATGAGGCTCGGGCTATTCGGATGCGACAGCAGTGCGCTCCATCACTTTAATTGCCTTGAGCGGTATCAAGTCTGCCAGCGGGGCGGGCTCGAGCAGCATC
>JANXLO010000519.1 GCA_025355115.1 Chthonomonadaceae bacterium | reverse complement strand
GGTGGCGCTGCTCCTGCCGAAACAGTCGAAGCGAGCGAGTGACGCTCTGAGCGGGATGACCTGGGTTTGCGGGGCCACCGGCATAGGGATGATGATGCTATTAATCATTGGCTTCGCCCTGATCAATGTGCCATCTCCGCTCATCAAACTCGCGGGTATGCTGTGGCTGCTGGCGCTCGGCGGAGTTCTCTCCATCGGCGGAGCGGGCATCGCCTTGCTGATGGGTGATCGGATAGGCGAGCTGTCGGGGGCGAAAACCTCGTTCAGCGCACTGGTGCGCGGGAGCGCGGTCTACAGTCTGGCAGTTGGCTTTCCTTTCATCGGCTGGCTGCTCTTCGCGCCACTGTCCGTGCTGTTCGCCCTGGGTGCTGGTGTGGTGGCGCTATGGCCCTCGCGGCTGAGATCAGCTCCTCCCGTTGCTCCGCCCGGCTCGCGTCCGGACTACGATGTGCTGGAGCGCCAGGGAGCGATGTAGTCATGGCTGTCCAGGAAGAGCTAGAACTGATTGCCGGGACCGATTGCGTCTACTCAGGCCTGACTGGGCCAGCGCCGCTGCTGGCCTCCGCTGGCTTGCCCGCTAAGAGCGTACGTTCGATGCGTACAGAGCTGTCCTCCCTCTCGCCGGGCGGTGCTGTATCGTCTCTGTCCATTGTTGGGGCGGTTGGGATCGCTGTGCTTGGCACTGCGGGATGCGGGATCGTCCGCGATAAGGCGCGAGGAGTCACCGGGCCGACCGTTGCCACGTATCTGCCTCTGCCGTCCGATGGCGCGCTGGCGGCGAAGGCTCTTCACGCGCTCAATCGCGTCGGCTTCGGCCCGAAGCCGGGGGATGTGGCGCGGGTGTCGGCGATGAGCCCCGCTGCATGGATAGAGGAGCAGTTGGCGGACAAGATGGAGGAGGATCCGACCGTCGACTGGCGGGTCAATAGTCTCGATACCCAGCAGATCGAGGAGAACGCTCCTGACACGCTCTACTGTACGGACTATGGCCAGATAGAGCGGGAGATGTCGCAGGCTGCGCTCTTGCGTGCGGTCTACAGTCGCCATCAACTGCGGGAGCAGATGGCCGACTTCTGGACAAACCATTTCAACATCTTCGCCCTCAAGAACGACGGGCGCGCACTGATACCGTCGGACACGGCGCGAGTGCTGCGCCCTCATATCCTGGGCAGGTTTCACGACATTATGACGGCATCGGCAAAAAGCCCCGCGATGCTGGCCTATCTGGACAATAATCAGAACCAGAAGCGCGACCCGCGAACGGGAGGCGGCGCGAACGAAAACTATGCGCGCGAGCTGCTGGAACTGCACACGCTCGGCGTGAAGAGCGGCTACACCATGAAGGATATTCAGGCCGTGGCGCGGTGCTTTACGGGCTGGACTGTGACGAGCGGAATCAAACGCGGCCAGTTCGCGTTCGAAGAGCACGGGCACGACGATGGGATGAAGTACATCCCGTTCCTGAACCTGACAATTCAGCCGAGAGGCGGGCAGAAGGATGCGGAGAGAGTGCTGGAGTCCCTCGCCGCGCATCCCGCGACGGCGCGGTTCGTCGCGCAGAAGCTCTGCCGGAGATTCCTTGGGGAGGCGCAGGAGGGCATGGTCGCAAAGACAGCGAGCGCCTATCTGCGTAGCGGCAGCGACATTCGAGCGACGCTGAGACCGATTCTGCTGGATTCAGACGGGCTGATGCGGGTGGAGGGC
>JANXLO010000510.1 GCA_025355115.1 Chthonomonadaceae bacterium | reverse complement strand
GGCGCAACCTTGATGTCGGCCGCATTGCGCGACTATGCAGGCAACGGCGCTCCTGCGTCGCCCTATGCTAATCAGAACTTTATCTTCATAGGCGACGACACATCCTCCGCTCGCGGCAGGGTGAGCATAGCGAAAGTCAACGTCACCCTGTCGACTCCGGAGCCAGGAGTCTGGTCGCTGTTGATCAGCGGGCTGGCGGGCAGCCTTCTGGTCAAGCGGCGCAGGCGGCAAATGGATCGCTTTTGATGATGCGTGAAGGGCACGGGTAATTGGCACAGATTGTGCGATAATAGACTGCGACGAGGTGATCCTCGCCGCAGTTATTTCGCCTGAGGAGGCCCATTCATGACGGTGGTAGACCCCAGAGTCTTTCGAGCCTACGATATTCGCGCACTGGTTCCTGAGCTTGTGGACGAAAGCAGCCTGTATTTCGGCAAGGTCGGGGCGGCGGACGCCTATCAGGCTCCTTTGACTCCCGAGGGGGTGGAAGAGATTGGGCGCGGGCTGGCTGATCTGTTCGGGGCGGCGACCGTCGTGATCGGCTTCGACGCTCGCCTCTCCAGCCCCGCCTGGGCCGCGGCTCTGGCGAGAGGAATGAACAGGC
This sequence comes from Chthonomonadaceae bacterium, assembly GCA_025355115.1. Classification (GTDB taxonomy): domain Bacteria; phylum Armatimonadota; class Chthonomonadetes; order Chthonomonadales; family Chthonomonadaceae; genus JANXLO01. The sequence goes on along the minus strand of JANXLO010000510.1, from coordinate 3,914 downwards.
AGGGCGTGGACGTGATGGACATCGGCCTCGCCACCACCGACATGGTCTACTACGCCAGCGGCAAATTCCATCTTCCCGGCGTCATCATCACCGCGTCGCACTGCACCCGCGAACTCAACGGCATGAAAATGGTTAGGGCCGGCGCGCATGTGATCGGAATGGGTTCTGGCATGGAGGACTTGCGCGACCTGGTCGGCAGCGGCAGGTTTCGAACGTCGCACCGTCAGGGAACGGTGACGGAACGGGACATCCTGGCGGAGTACACCGACCACCTGATGCAGTTCGTCGAGGCGGACAAGATCAAGCCTTTCCGCATTCTGGCCGATCCGGGCAACGGCGTGGGCGGCCTGCCTGCTCGCCGCCTCTTCGCGCGGCTGCCGCAGCTTCAGGTGACCGAGCTCTATTTCGAGCCGGACGGCAACTTCCCCAACCACCCCTCCAATCCATTCGAGCGAGAGAATATCGAGGAGCTGATCCGGCGGGTTCCCGCCGAGGGCGCGGATTTCGGCGTGGCCTGGGACGGCGATGCGGATCGCGTGTTCTTCCTTGATGAGAAGGGTGAGCCTGTACCCGGTGACTTTGTGACGACGCTGGTCGCCCGTCATTTCCTGAAACGAGACCCTGGCGCGGGCATCGTCTACGACCTGCGGGCCTCCCGCGCCGTCAACGACTGGGTGACGCGGCTAGGCGGCAGGCCCATCGCCGAGCGCGTCGGTCACTCCTATATAAAGCGCACCATGCGCGCGGAAAACGCCGTCTTCGGCGGCGAGGTCTCCGGCCACTATTACTTCCGCGACCACTACTACGCGGACAACGGCTACATCCCGTTGCTATCGATTTTACAGATGCTCTCCGAGGAGAATGTCACGCTGAGCGAGATGGTCGCTGGCCTAGGCCGCTACTACATCTCCGGCGAGATCAACTCGACTGTCAACTCCACGGAGGAGACGCTGGAGCGGGTCAAAGCCAGGTACGCGGACGGGCATCAGGACTTCCGTGACGGCATCACCGTAGAGTTCCCCGACTGGCACTTCAACGTCCGGCCCTCCGCCAACGACCCCGTCGTGCGCCTGAACCTGGAGGCGGGTTCACAGCAGGAGATGAAGCAGAAGCGCGACGAACTCCTTGCCCTCATCCGGCAGTGAGTATCGCCTCCCTGCATCCCCATCAGCGTCGGTCGGTCTATTTTGGGAGAGTTTGTGATTTTTTTCTCAAAGTGTTGACTTTGGCGACGTATGAGTGATACCATGACTACAGACGTGCGAGTTCTGACTGGAGGAGAGGAGCGATCCCATGCAGGCACCGGAGACGATTCAACGTTGCGCGCTGTGCGCAGAGCCACTGACGCCGGACGGGGGATTCTGCCCGAAATGCGGGGCGGAGTCGATGAAGCTCCGCGTCAAGCCGCCTGGCCCCGGCCTGCAATTTACCCTCCAAAACCATTTCTGGGTCGTTTTGCTGATCGCCTCGGTCGTCTTCGGCATCGGCTACAGGATCACCGAGAAGATGGGCATGATCCAGACGTATGCACTCTTCGCAGGCATTCCCCTCCTAATCGGCGTGCTGGTCGCCTACCTCACCCGTCCTCAATCCGGCATCGGAACGACGCTCAAGATTACGACCATACTGCTGTGCATAGTCTGCCCGCTGCTGGGGGAGGGGTCGATCTGCATTCTTATGGCGGCTCCCCTTTTCTATGCCTTCGCAATCGGCGGGTACTACTTGGTGGCGCTCATAATGAACCTGGTCCGACCGAACCGGCGCGGCGGCCCGCTCGCGGTCGTGCTGATTCCGTTCATCATGGCGATGCAGACCAGCGATCGCAGCCATATCGACAATCCTGCGGTCAACGTCATCACCGACCGCATATTCATCTCAGCCTCACCGGAGCGAGTGATGAAGACCCTTCAGAGGACGGACATCGTCGCGACGGACTTCCCCATTTTCCTGAAGCTCGGCTTTCCGCTGCCGACGCGCATGGAGCGCGACCCGAACGGGCTGACTCATCTCCATTTCGACCCGCGCTCGGAGCCCTGGCCGGGAACGAACACGATCCTCAGCCAGCAGACTGTGGACAACGCCAATCGCACGGTCAGATACGAGATCGTGGAGGACGGCACAAAGCTTGCGCGGTGGATGACCTTCCGGAGCACTGGCTTCAAAGTCGTGCCGTGCCAGGGCGGGAGCACTCTATACCAAACAACCATCTATCAGCAGCGCATGCAGCCCGGCTTTTACTGGAACACCACGGAGAATTTCGCCATGGGACAGATGCACGGCTATGCGCTGCGAAATCTGAAAAAGCTGGCTGAGGCGGCCAAACCGTGATCCCAAGGGAGTGGCTGGTGGCCCACTTCACGCTCTTTCGGATCGCCCTGTTTCTCTGCTCGCTCGGATACTGCCTGGTCGGCTACTTCTGGTTCAAGCCTAAGGGACGGGAGTTTCCGCAGTCCGTCATGGCGGTCTGGACGCAGATGAGCATAGGCAATCTGATGGATGGGGCTGTGATTTCGATGGGGTACTGGGCCTACTGGCCGATGCCGTTCTCGCTGCGGGGGATACCCCTGGATCTGCATCTCGACTGGGGGCTGATCTGGGGCTTTTTTCTGGTCTGGCTCTATTCGAAGCTCCGCCGCTACTGGCGTGGCCCACTGTTCGTGCTCATCTATCTGAGCATCTGGACGCTGGTCACTGTCCTTTTCGATGCCGCAGTGGCGCGGCAGATGCTGTTTCTGTCCGGAGCCGATCCGCACTGGTGGGTTGCGGACATCGTTTTTCTGTTCGTCGTGCAGTCCATCACGCTGATGGTCTATCACACCGGGCTGTTCCCGTCTCCACGCCCTTTCTGGCGTAGCCTGGCCTGCCGCATCCGCTCCGTGCTCTATGTGGGCACACTGGCATACGTCTTCTACGGGTATCTTCCCCGCCTCGTCCTCTCCCTCACGCATCAGGAGAACATCCGCCCACTTCTGGACATGCGGAATCCGCTTCTATTCTGTGCGCTCGCCGCCCTGCCTATCGCGCTGGGAACGTGGGCCACGCTCGCCTTCACCGACATCGGTTTCGGCACTCCGCTTCCGCTCGATCCTCCGCGCCGTCTGATCACGACCGGCCCCTATGCCTACGTGCGCAACCCGATGCAGATCGCGGGAATGCTGCTCGCGCTCCTGTTGCCACTTCAATACCCCAGCCCCTACATCTGGTTCTATCTGCTCGATATGGGTCTGGTCTCGATCGTGCTGTTCAAAATTTTCGAGCAGGGCGAACTGGAGGACAGGTTCACCAAGGAGTATGCGCTGTACAGCGAAGCAGTCCGGAACTGGATTCCCCGGCGAGCTCCGTACCATCCCTGACTCACGGGGATGGGGGTGCTGGGACGGGAGGCAGAGGCGGCGGGGCGTGATTGAAGCGGACGCTGCGAAGTATCTGGCTCACCCCATCGTTGTACTGTCGTGAGGGAAGGGCGGGAGGGTGAAAGATGAACGCGACCACCCGGTCGTAGACCTGGACGAGATAGAAGTCGCTTGAGTCCGTTCCGATATTGGCGCGCACCTGCCAGGCTGGGTGACCGTCTATCGTGGCGTTCGACTTCGCCTCTCGACTGACGGTCTCGGCCTCCGCGATAAGCTGCGGGTCCTCCGAACTGTCAAGAACATGCAGAGTGCCGCCATCTGGACTGCTCCAGACGAGGCCCTTTTCACCTGCCTGCCATCCCACGGGAATGCCGATAGTCCACCAGGCGTCGTTTTTCGTGCCGATCTCATAGGTGTTCATCGGCAGATCGTGCGAGGCCCACTGCTTCTGCTTGTAGCCGGCAATCAGCGTGACGAGAATTACCGCAACACATGCGAGTGAAAGCAGCCCGTTCTTGGCGGGATGAGGATCCCGATCGGTCAGTACGTCCGGAATCAGGA
>JANXLO010000506.1 GCA_025355115.1 Chthonomonadaceae bacterium | reverse complement strand
TCCATGACGATGATTTTCGATTTCTTGCTGGTCGCCTTGGCGATCTCGACCATCTGCTGCTGCGCGACGCTGAGCGTGTTGACGGGCGCGCGGGCGTCGATCTTAACGCCAAGCTTGTCTAGAACGGCCTGCGCGTCGGCGTAAAGTTTTTTGAAGTCCACGAAACCTGGCAGCAGCGCCCTCGGTTCGCGTCCAAGGTAGATATTTTCCCCCGCGCTCAGGAAGGGAACCAGATTGAACTCCTGATAGATGATCGAGATGCCCAGCGCCATGGCCCGTTGCGGGCTGTCGATCTGCACCGTATGGCCGTCCAATAGGATTTCGCCGCTGTCCTTCGACTGCGCTCCAGCCAAAATCTTCATGAGCGTCGATTTGCCGGCCCCATTCTCGCCGAGCAGGGCATGGATCTCCCCTCGCACGACGCTCAACGACACATCGTCGAGGGCGCGGACGCCAGGGTACTGCTTGCTGATGCTGCGCATCTCCAGCGCGAGGGCTATTGCGGGGGGGGCGACGGTCACGGGCTTCTCATCTCCTGTCCATTGGGTCTCAGCGGTGCGCGGGCCGGGCGGAGGAACGCACTGTTCTATTTCTCCCCGTACTTCTTCAATCCCTCCAAAGCGGCGGGATCTTGCGAATTCAGCTTCAGCGCCTCCCGATACTGAGCGATGGCCTCAGCCTTGAGGCTCTGTCGGGCATAGATGTCACCGAGCTTCGCGTGAATGTCGGCACGGATATCCGGCGCTGCCGCCGCTTCGGTCGAGAGCTTCATATAGTAGGGAGTTGCCTCCTTGTCACGCCCTGCCCTGACGAGCGTCTGGGCTAGCTCTGACAGCGCCTCAAAGTCCTTGGGCCGTGCATTCACCACCTCCGTGTACTGCCTGATCGCCTCTTCGCGGTCGCCCTGAAGGACGCAGCGCTGTGCGAATCTTCTTCGTAGGTTCAGCCTCTGCTCGGCCGGCATTTCCGTGCGGGCGATGAGCGCCTGATAGAGTTTTGCCGCCTCGTCCTTCTGGCCGTTCGCATCCAGCTGCTCGGCGAGCGTCATCTGAACAGCGATGTCTTTTGGCGCGAGAGCCGCGATCAGGCGGTAGGCCTCGACCGCCTCGGGCCGCTTGCCCCGATCCGTCAATGTGGTCGCGTAGGCTTCCATCACGGCCCGTTGCGTCTTATGCCGTTCTGCAATGCTTTTGACATACGCGAAGCCGGCATCACCGCGCTTCTGCCGAATGTACTCGTCGAGCACGACGGCCATGAGCACCGTATTGGCGGGCGTCTTCTCGAAGCGGGGCTGGAGCCAGGCAAGATAGTCGTCCGGCTTACCCTCTTCTTTGTAGACGTTCGCCAGATCGGAGTAGGTCTGACGAGACTGCGCATTGCGATCAAGCTGCGCGGTATAGAGGGAACGAGCTTCCGGATACCGCTTCAGATGCGTAAGCGCGATGGCCTTGTAGTCGGAGACCCAGAGCAGGCGCGGGTCGACTTTGGCCAGGGCATCATACGCCTCAATGGCCTCTGCATCCCTCCCAGCTTGTCGCAGCGTTAGCGCGAGCGCAGTCAGCACGGCGATGTCCTGAGGGGCCTTCTGCCGCAAGCTCTGATATTCGGTCAATGCCTTGTCCAGTTGATTGAACCGCTGATAGGCCTGTGCGACCTTCATCCCGTCCTGTATGGGAGTTTTAGAGAGGGCAGTCGCCTGACGGTACGCGGCTATCGCTTCGTCGGCTTTGCTCTGTGATTCGTACAGGCGACCCAATTGAGCGTAAGCATCGGCGTCACGCGGCGACGATGCGAGGAGGGATTTGAACTCGGCGATTGCCTGATCGATCTTCTTCTGCGACTCATAGATCCGAGCGATAGCGAAGTAGGGCTCCGAATTGACCCGTCCGTTTTTCGCGGTCAGGGGAGCTTCTTCCTTTTTGAACTGCTGCCAATCTGCGATGGCCTCCTCCGGCTTGCGTTCCGATATCGCCAGCTCCGCGAGCCCGCGCAGTGCCGAGAGCCTCTCCGACTGCACCCCGGCAGCCTCGGCTACCTGAAACTCTTTTGGAGCATACTTGCCGGTCGCATCCATCGCCAGAATAGTTCTGTATTGCGCTCGCGCCTCGTCGTTGCGTTTAAGCTGCACCAGATCACGCGCCATATAGTTGATCGCGTTGCTTGCGACGCCGTTCTTCGGCATGGTCGCCAGAAAGGCTTTCCACTCAGCGACCGCATCGTCGTACTTCCCGGTCTTCTCCAGCAGGTTAGCTGCCTCTTGATAGGAGAGCGGGTTCTTCGGATCCTGGAAGCGGTACTCGCGCCACACCTTTATGATCTCGCCGATGTTGCGTTGCTTCGTATAGACCTGTGCCAGACGGCGATAGGAGTCCAGTTCCTTCGGAGCTTCGGCGATGTGCTTGCGGTAGACGCGCACCGCATCGTCATAGCGTCCTTGATCCTCATAGAGGCTGCCAATTCCGAACTGGAGCGAGACGTCTTGGGGGGCAAGCACAATTGCCTCTCGGAAGTGGGCCTCCGCCTGACTGAACTCGTTTTTTCGCTGCGGGGGATCCAGCAGTCGCCCGGCCTCCTTCTGCTCGGTCAGGGCCAGGCTTGCCAGCGTGCGCGGATCTTTGGGAGCAAGTGTGTGAGCGAGAAGAAAGTGAATGCGGGCTGCCTGGAAGTTCTGGATCGCGAAGTAGAGCTGCGCGACGTTGTAATGAGCATCGTAGCTAGAGGGCGCGACGTTCAGTACGGCTAGATAGGCTGAAATAGCGTCCTGCGCGTTGCCCTGTCGGTGCAGCACGACAGCGCGGTTGTACAGTGCACCGGGATTCTTGGGCTCGGTGCGCAGCACGTCTTCGTACTTAGCGAGCGCCTCGGGCAGGCGATTCTGCTGCTGGTAAATTCCTGCTATGAAAAGTTTGGGCTGCGTCAGAGTCGGCGCGAGGCCCGCTGCTCTCTGCGCTGCCGTCAGTGCTTCCTTCGTCTTGCCAAGTTGGATCAGGGCGTACGCTTCGTCTATATAGCCCTGCGGGTTGCGCGGCGATATCTGAACCGCAAGCTCGAACTCCTTCTCCGCTTCTGCCGGGCTCTTCCTGAGCATGGCGATGGAGCCGAGAATATGATGTGCCTGCTCCGCAATCGCTGGCTTGGGGTTCAGCGTCAACCCTTTCGTGGCGTTCAGCTTGGCCAGATCGAATTTTGAAGTCTGACTGTAATAGGTGGCGAGCTGGATATAGACCGTCGGGTTTTTCGGATCGATCGCGAGCATCCGCTTCAGCACAACTTCGAAACTTTTGCCGTCTCCGCGAGCCCTGTACAGATACCCTAGTCGGCCATTCACCTCGAGCAAATTGCGGGCAGGCATATGCGCGGCGTCGGCGAGCTTTAAAAACTCCTCGTACGCAGGAATAGATTCCTTTAGCTTGCCAGCTTTGTCGAGGGCAACAGCACGGGAATACTGCTCCGCAGCTTTCTGCATTTCAGGCGACATCGACGGTGGAGCGCTCGAACCAGGCTTGCTTCCAGAGGAGGGAATGGACTGAGCGGTCAGTGAGGCGGGCAGACAGACTGAAAACAGCGCGACGAGGCTCAAAAGCATCGGTCGCGAGTAAGAGACGATCTTCAACTTGGCAACTCCATAGCGTGATAACGGGGGGATCGCATCAGTTTATTGTAGCGGATAGAAGATTGAAAGTCAAGGCGCCAAATGCTCGCTCACGATTGACAGAGCGGAAATGCTGTGCTATTCTGAATCCCAGCTTGGCGGACATTCACTCAGGAGACAACGATTTATTGGAAATAATAGAGATCAGCGCGGAGATCAGAGAGCAGGCGGCGCGGCTCAAGCGCGGCGCGCTCCAGATCGTGCCGGAGAACGGCCTTGAACTGAAGTTGGCGAAGTCGGCGCGAACGGGCAAGCCCCTCCGCATAAAGTTGGGCCTCGATCCGACAGCCCCCGACATTCATCTCGGCTTCGCGGTGGTGCTGCGCAAACTGCGGCAGTTTCAGGATCTCGGGCATCAGGTGGTCATCATCATCGGGGACTACACCGCACTTATCGGCGACCCTTCCGGCAAGTCGATCACTCGGCCGATGCTGAGCGAAGCGGAAGATCGTGACAACGCGGTGACGTACGTCGAGCAGCTATCGCGAATCCTGGACAGAGAGCGCACAGAAATCCGCTTCAACAGCGAATGGCT
>JANXLO010000479.1 GCA_025355115.1 Chthonomonadaceae bacterium | reverse complement strand
CGGTTCCGGAAGCGGCGGCCCCGCGCGCGTCGATGGCGATCATGGTATTGCCGGTGGCACCCATGTCGTCGCCGTCCTTCACGTTATGCCCGCCCCAGTCCGTCACTATGAGCGTCTTCTCATCCGCGCTCAGCTTCGCTTCGAATGGCAGGTTCTGCACAGGATACTCCCGGACGAGATGGCCCTCCGGCAAAGCGAGTTCCACGATTGAGTTGCGGTCGCAGGCGCAGACGAAGAGCCGAGAGCCATCCCTCGTTATGGCCATGCCGCCCGGACGGGGATTCTCTTTGTCGCCTTCGGGCTGAATGATGAGGTTTCTGCCCGCCGTCAGCTTGCGGCCAGAGAGCGTGAACTCCCGCACAACGCCGTTCGAGACGCTGGCATAGAGGCGCATCCCATCCGGTGACCAGATCAGTCCCCGATATCCCGCCCCGGTCTCCAACGGCGCGGCAGAGTCGGCGATGAGGCCCTCCCTCATCGCGAGAAAAACGCTGTTCTGGCCGAGTATCGCGAGCAAGTCCCCTGAAGGTCGCAGGGCAATGTCAGTCGGGCGCCCGTCGAAAGCGATGGTTCCCGGCTCGATGCGCCTCCCGGTGGAGACGATGAACCCGCCGTCCGCCTGCCTCCCCATATGGAGCAGAGGCGAATGGGAGGCGGCGACACCAAGCCCACCAAGCAGCAGAACGGAAGTAAGAAATGAGGAAGATTTTAGGCGCATATCAGCTCCAGTATCAGGGCTTGGCGTTAAGAGTTGAGCAACCAGATGCACACTTCAATGTCATGAGCGTTAAATCATTATACTCTGTCTGGTCGGTGCAGCGACGGGCTCACCCGTCTCTACATCGGTCGGGCTGCATCTCGGCGAGGAAGGCGCGGACGGCGGCGCGGCGGGCGCCAGTGCGTTTGACGAGAATGCCGGATGGACGCCGGAATCGTTCCGCTTCGATCAGCCGCACGAGGGTCAACGTGCCCTCGCGGACCTCCTGTCGAACGGTGTCTGCCGGGACAAGCGCGACTCCGCTGCCTATCTCGACAAGGTTCTTTATGGTCTCAATGTTGTCGAACGCCATGACAACGCGGACACGCACGCCGCTCTCGCGCAGGCGGGCATCGATAAGGCGGCGGGTTGGGATGTCGTCGGCGAAGGCGATAAACGGCAGGCCGTCCAGTTGTCTGAGGGTGATGGTCTCCTCCAGTGCCAGTGGATGCTCGGGGGCGCAGATGAGTGCGATCTCCTGCTCATCGAAGGGCAGCAACTCGATTCCCGCCCGCTCCGAGGGACATGCCACGATTCCAACATCCACCGCTCCGGACTGCACGTCACGGTAGACTTTGTCTGTCTGGCTGTACTCCAGATGCACGTTCACAGTCGGGTGCCGCGCCAGAAACGGCTTGAGGCGACCGGGCAGCGCGTGCAGGCCAACGGAGTAGACCGTTGCCACTCGAACCGTGCCAGCTACTTCCTCGGAGAGTCCGCGCAGCCGCGCCTCCAGCTCTGCCAGCTCGTTCAGCAGCGGCTTGGCGCCCTCGTAGAGGATGCGGCCCGCCTCTGTAGGTGCGATGCGTCCCCGGCCTTTGCCGCGCTCCAGCAGCACCTGCCCGAACTCCCGCTCCAGTACTCGCAGCCTCTGACTCACCGCCGACTGCGAGACGAAATTTCGCTCCGCAGCCTGCGTAAACGACTCCGTCTCTACCAGATCGCAGAACAGCTGCAGGGTCGTCGTCTCCATGTTCCCCTTCCAGGCCGCAGCGAGCGTCCACCAACGCCTCTGTCATTAGCTCAGCTTATAATTCACATCGTACCATTTCATTTTTCTTTTAGCAAGGTCTGTGCTATCATATACTGATACTGGGCAGTTTGTCCTGCGTACCTGCCCGGCGCAGGGCGTCAGAAAAGGGAGAGAGATATGGCTGTGAGCACCGCGCCGCGTCCAGCGGCACCGAAGCCGCTTCCGAACATGCAGCGCCAGGACACCTGGTGGATCGAGCCCGTGCTGGTGGTCGCCACTCTGGTGCTCTTCATCATCTACGGAACCTATCGCGCCTTCGAGAACAACTTCTACGACACGATGCGAATTGTGGAGGCCCACGGCGGCTTGAAAAATGGAGTCGCCTTCTTCGGCACCTACGCTCCTCACTATCTGTCGCCGTTCTACTCGCCCCCAATCCAGGACTGGTACGAGTCGCTGTTCCACTCAAAGATGGCCGTGTCGCCGTCCCTGCTCCTGCTGGCCTTTCCCGGCAGCTTCCGCGCCACCTGCTACTTTGCCCGCAGGTCGTACTATCGGGCGTTCTTCTGGGATCCGCCCGCCTGCGCCGTCCGCGAAATCGCTCAGGCCCGGCGCAAGAACTACACCGGCGAGCGTGAGTTCCCGTTCGTCCTCCAGAACCTGCATCGCTACGCCCTCTACGCAATTTTCGTGGTCGTGCTGTTCCACTGGATGCATCTTGTGCAGGCCCTGTTCTTCTCGGATGCGGAGGGCAAGAGCCACTTCGGCGTCGGCGTCGGGACTCTGATCGTCCTGGTGGACACGGTTCTGCTCAGCCTCTACGTCTTCTCCTGCCACTCGTTCCGGCACCTCGTAGGCGGCGTACTGAACCGCTTCTCGTCCAACAAGGCCCGGTTCAATGTCTGGATGAACGTCTCGGCGCTGAACGCCCGCCACGGCCTCTACTTCTGGCTCAGTCTGATCACGGTCGGCCTCGCGGACGTCTATATCCGGCTGGTCAGCACGGGCGCGATACGCGATCTGCACATCGTCTTCTAATCAAGCCCGCGATCTCTTGCGCCTACAATGGCAGCGGGCTGAGGCGGCAAAGGCAAAATGGAAAACTACGAAACATACGAATACGATGTCCTGATCATCGGAGCGGGCGGCGCAGGTCTGCGGGCGGTCATCGCGGCGCGCGAGGCGGGCTGCTCCGTTGGCGTCGTCTGCAAATCTCTGCTCGGCAAGGCGCACACTGTCATGGCCGAGGGCGGAGTCGCTGCTGCTTTGAACAACATGACCAGCCCGGACGGGCAAAAAGAGGGCGACAGCTGGAAGGTTCACTTCACCGACACGATGAAGGGCGGCGGCTTCCTCAACAACTGGCGAACCGTGGAGATCTTCGCGAAGGAGGCTCCCGAGCGCGTCCTCGAGCTGGAGCAGTACGGAGCGGTCTTCGACAGGACTCCGCTGGGCGACATCGCACAGCGGCCGTTCGGCGGCCACAAGTATCGCCGTCTCAACCACGTCGGCGACCGCACCGGCCTCGAGTTGATACGCACCCTCCAGGACAAGGCTGTCGGCGTTGGCATGAACGTTCACATGGAGGTGACTCTCTGCCGCCTGCTGAAGGACGGCGACCGTGTCGTGGGGGCGTTCGGCTACTATCGTGAGACAGGCAAGTTCGTCGTCTTCCGGGCCAAGGCGGTCGTGCTGGCGACCGGCGGTTGGGGCCGCATGTACAAATTCACTTCCAACTCCTGGGAGGGCACTGGCGATGGCCTGCAGATGGCTTACGAGGCCGGAGCCGATTTGATGGACATGGAGATGATTCAGTTCCATCCCACCGGCATGGCGTGGCCCCCCGGGATGCGCGGCATTCTGGTGACCGAGGGCGTGCGCGGTGAGGGCGGAATACTGCTCAACAACAAAAATGAGCGATTCATGTTCAATCCCGAGTACACTCCCGCGCTCTACAAGGGGCAGTTCGCAGAGACGCCGGAGGAGGGCGACCGGTGGCTGACGGACAAGAAGAACAACCGCCGCCCGCCGGAGCTTCTGACCCGGGACGTGGTCGCGCGAGCGATCTACCGAGAGGTCGAGGCAGGGCGGGGCACGGAGCACAAGGCGGTGGAGCTCACTGTTTCGCATCGGGGAGAGGACTACATCAAGCGCAAGCTTCCCTCAATGTACGAGCAGTTCCACGCGCTCGGCGACGTCGATATCACGAAGCAGCCGATGGAGGTTTATCCGACCATTCACTACACGATGGGCGGCGTCTGGGCCGAGCCGGAGACCTGCTCGACGACGGTGCCAGGACTGTTCGCGGCGGGAGAGGTGGCGGCGGGATTGCACGGCGCCAACAGGCTCGGCGGCAATTCGCTTTCGGACATCATCGTTTTCGGCAGGCGAGCGGGGGCAGGAGCGGCGGCGTACGCGAAACAGGCGACGGCAGGGGCCATCGACCCGGCGCAGATCGAATCCGAGATCGAGATTCTGATGTCGCCCCTCGAGACCAAGGGCGGGGAAAATCCCTACAAGATTCATCAGGAGCTGCAGGAGATCATGCAGACCAATGCGATGATTGCGCGTACCGAAAAGGGGCTGCAGGAGGCCCTTGCGAAGATTCTGGAGCTGCAAGGGAGGGCCAAGCACATGTCCGTGCCGGGCGATCGGGAGTTCAATCCCGGCTGGCACGCGGCCCGCGACCTTCGCTTCATGCTGCGCACCTCCGAGGTGATCGTGCTCTGCGCCATCGAGCGCAAGGAGAGCCGTGGCGCACAGTGGCGGCTTGACTATGCGGAGAAGGACGACGCCTTCTGGGGCAAGCGCAACCTGATAGCCTCGCTTCAGGGCGATGCCGTCCGAATCACGCAGCGGCCCCTGCCGGAGATGCCGGAGGAGCTGAAGCAGGTCGTCGAAGAGTATAAGTAGGCAGAGTGCGGGATCCCGGATGCGCTGCGACAGTGAACTGGCAGCGATGCTCGGGTTGAACGCGAGGAGCTGAGATGGAAAAGATTACCCTGCGTGTTTTTCGGGGCGACAACGTGAGCGGCGGACTCGTCGACTATCCTGTGGAGACGTTTCCGGGGATGGTGGTGCTGGACGCGATTCATCAGATTCAGGCAGAGCAGGACTCGACGCTGGCCTGCCGCTGGAACTGCAAGGCGGCGAAGTGCGGCTCGTGCAGCGCGGAGGTGGATGGCAAGCCCGCGCTAATGTGCAAAACCCGCGTGGATCAGTATCCGACCGGCACGATCGCGGTCGGCCCGATGCGCGCCTTCCCGCATATCAAGGACCTGATTACGGACGTCTCCTGGAACTACCGGATGTCCGCGAAAATCCCGCCGCTTACCCCGAGGCCGGAGAACGAGGGCAAGCCGTTCAAGCTCCAGCAGGCGGACGTCGATCGAGTGCAGGAGTTCCGCAAGTGCATCGAGTGCTTCCTCTGCCAGGATGTCTGTCATGTGCTCCGCGAGCATGACCGCAAGGACGCCTTTTTCGGCCCCCGCCAGATGGTTCGGATAGCGGCTCTGGAGATGCACCCGATGGACAGCCTCAACCGCCGCGAGCAGCTGAAGGGCGAAGCGGGCGTGGGCATGTGCAACATCACCAAGTGCTGCACGGAAGTCTGCCCGGAGCATATCCACATAACGGACAATGCGATCATCCCGCTGAAGGAGCGCGTTGCAGACGACTACTACGACCCGATTCGAGGCCTATTGACCAAAATTGGCATCATCAAGCGCGACACAAAAGCGCCCCTCAGCTCGGTCCCGAACGACCTGACCAAAATCATCGTTCACGAACCCCGCCCTGTAAAGTAGACCTAACCCACTGTCCCCTTCCCTGCCTAACCCCCCGCCCCTTCCCTAAAGGGATGGGGAGATTGCCCGGGTTGTTGGTCAGGTTGGTCACGAAGCGGCGGGAGGGTGATGCGGCGATATGGCGAGCCAGCGAAATGAAATGATTGCATGTCAAGCGTTCCGGCGGGGGTGATCTGGCGTAATGGTTTCGGGGGTGCTTTTCGGCGGATTGAACTCCTCCGCTGAATGACCTTCGGCCTAGTTTCCTTCGGAAACGCAGACGCGGCTGCGAAGTGAGGGTGGAGCGGGGAACCGCTGGGGTGGCTTGCGGAGGTAGTTTTCGTATGGGGAGTGCGTAAAAGGGTGTTCTGGAGGCACTATAGGTGTAGGATAATTTGTGTTCTGTGGGGCGGCTCGCTTTCCTGTGGTGGAGAGTGAGCCGTTTTGTTTTGTGTAGGCAGAGGAGTGAGGCAGGCGGGGCTAATTGCCCCCGGGAGGGTCTCAGTAGTGGAGGCGGCGGGTACGGGCGGAAGTGGGGA
>JANXLO010000473.1 GCA_025355115.1 Chthonomonadaceae bacterium | reverse complement strand
GCGATGGTGATGGCGGTGACGTCGCCTGGCTTCAGAAAGATCGGCGGATTGCGGAAGACACCGACGCCGCCTGGTGTACCGGTGGAGAGTATGTCACCGGGCAGGAGGGTCATAGTCTGCGAGAGCAACGCGATCAGGAAGGGGATGCGGAAGAGGAGATTGCTGGTGTTGGAGCTCTGCATCGTCTCACCGTTCAGCGTGAGGGAGATGTCGAGGGTGTGCGGGTCTGCGATCTCGTCCGCGGTCACGAGCCAGGGGCCGATGGGCAGGAAGCCGTCCGGGGATTTGCCGCGCACCCACTGGCCATCGCCCTTCTGGATGTCGCGGGCGGTCACATCGTTGGCGCAGACGTAGCCTGCGATATGGCGCATCGCATCCGATTCGGCGATGTCCCGGCCTCCGCCGCCCTCGCCCCCGATGATGACGGCCAGTTCCGCCTCGAAATCAACCATCGGTGAGACTCTTAGCAGACGCACCGTCGCGTTCGGATTGTTGATCGCGGTCGCGTATTTGGAGAACAGAATGGCGCGCTCGGGAATCGGCTGGTTCTGCTCCGCGCAGTGGTCGCGATAGTTTTGCCCGATGCACATTATCTTGCCGGGATCCCCGACAGGCGCGAGCAGGGACACGGAATCAAGCGCGACCCTGGCGGATTCCGGGGCGTTCGCGACGGCCTCTCTAGCGTCCTGCAAGCCCTGCGCTCCACGCGCAAGAAACGCGCACATGGAGAGCGGAAAACGCGCCAGATCACCCGACGCCGCCTGGAAATGCACGATGTTACGACCGTCTGCCGTCAATGCGCCCGTCCCTATCTGCCCATCCTTCTCAAATCGAACCAGTTTCATTGCCCGCTCCCTCCGAATTGTGTCATTTGCTCAGTTCTGTTCGACGCAGACTGCGAAATTCCCTACTGATTCGCTCCGGCTTTGCGCAGTCGCTCCGCGATATCGGCATGTCCACGCTGCTGCGCCCACTGAAGCGGGGTCAAACCCTGAAAGTCTTTGAGGGTGAAATCTGCGCCGTGCGCGAGGAGCAGAGCGACGATCTCGCCTTTGCCCTGCTTCGCCGCCCCGATCAGAGCGGTCTCACCGGTGTCGTCCTGCACATTGACCGCGGCGCCCTTGTCCAGGATCTCCCCGACCATCTGCGCATCGCCTCTCGCTACCGCCCACATCAGCGTCGTTGCTCCGCCCATTCCCTTCAGACCAACATTGGTCGTCTTCTTCAGCAGCTTCTTTGCAAGCTCCACGTGTCCTGTCTCCAAGGCGACCAGTAGCGCGTTTTTGCCGGCCATATCCGCCTTGTTCACGTCAGCGCCTCTGTCCAGCAGGAGCTTTATCAGACCGCTGTCGCCCTGCTGAATGGCCCACATCAGCGCCGTGCGGCCCGAGGCGTCCTTTACATCAAACTCGCCGGTCTTCTCGATTAGGAATTTCGTCACCTCCGGCTTCGCCATGTCGAGGGAGTAGCTGGACGCCGTCTTACCGGTGAGGTCCTTATGCTTCGGATCAGCTCCAAGCTTCAAAAATAGTTTTACCATGTCCAGATTGCCGATGGCAGCGGCTTCCATCAGCGGCGTGACCCCCGACACATTGGTTCCATCGACTACAGCGCCTTTGTCGAGCACCAGACGGACGAAATCCATTCGATTGCTGACCGCGGCGGCAATCAGCGGCGTGTCGCCATTAGTTGATCTGCTGTTCACCTTTGCTCCGCCAGCCAACAGAGCCTTCACCTGGGGCAGATCGCCCCCCTGGAGGGCATTCACCAGGGCGTCCTGACGGGACAGCTCCTTCGCTGCGCGAGTCGTCTTGGCGAATAGAACCCATCCGAATGCGACCAGCCCCAGCACCATCGCTGCCAGCAGCAGCCCATAGATATTGCGACGTGCGTTCATAAAAAGGAGGCTCCCGCTCAGGCACAGTACGATGAATGGTAGAGGCTACTCAAGGCCTGCCTCGGCCAGCTCGATGGCATGTACCAAGGCGCGGGCTTTGTTCAGGCACTCCTGATGCTCATTGGCGGGGACGGAATCGGCGACAATGCCTCCTCCGGCCTGAAGGTATGCGGTCTGCCCATCCACGAGCATCGTGCGA
>JANXLO010000468.1 GCA_025355115.1 Chthonomonadaceae bacterium | reverse complement strand
GCAGTCCTGAACCAGCGAGTGCGTAGTTTCGGAGAGCAGAGTCTGGCCACCATGCCCAACGGCCAGCAGCCGGGCAACCCTGTTGAGAGTTTGACCGAAATAGTCTCCGTCCCGCACTTCTGCCTCGCCCGTATGGATAGCGAAGCGAACCAAGAAATTCAGCTCGGATTCATCGTCGCCGTCTGCCATATTCTGAAGCGAGCACTGCATGGCGACAGCCGCTTTGACCGTCTCGATAGAATTCGGAAAGACAGCACAGAAGGCGTCTCCAATGGTCTTGAAGACATGCCCGCCATGAGCGGCAATCTGCTCGTGAAGCAGAGAGTCATGTCGCTGAAGGGCAATGCGCATCTTCTCGGGACGTTCCTCCCATAGTCGAGTGCTCCCTTCAATATCGGTAAAAAGAAAGGTCAAGTAGCCGGTAGGCAACGTCATCAGTAAAGCAGCTCCCATTGCAGACGCGCGCAGGCGGCTCAGACGCATATTCGTCGAGGAAGCATAAAAATCCTGCCCTTGCAGGGAGGAAAATCTTGAGTGCATGGTTTGCCACCGACCCGCACACTTGACATTGCGCGGAAATAGATGCGACAATAGTAATCGATGTAAAGTGCTTGTGCTTCCCAGTCGCCCCAGCCACGAAGCCGATAGTAGGTCAAAAGACGAAGAAAGCAATTCGGTTTCTCTAAACCACTACGAGGAGTCTCCGTGCGGTAAAGGCCCGTTTACACTCAGCCAGAGAGTTACGCTCGATCTTGCTCACCGGCCTGCTCCTGCGGCGCAATAAAATCGTGATAGACGTGCTCAAGTGAACAGTCGCTTGCTGTGTCACGTTCTGGCACGGTTTTTGCATTAGTATTAAGGTATGGAAGCCTGACCAGTGCGGCATTGAGATTTCCGGGCAAATCGCTCCCTGCGATTGCAGCCCTACCGGAAGAAGGAATTTCGCTAGTTATGAGTATTATGGAAGAGACGAATCCACAGACGTCCGAACTTTCTCTACGCGACTATATGGATCTACTGCGGCGGCGCAAAGCCATCGTTATACAGACGTTTATGGTTGTGTTCGTGCTTGGAGTGGCAGTGACGTTCATGGCCAAGCCCGTCTATCGGACTTCAGCCCGCATTCTGGTGGAAGGCCGCACACTCGCGGTTGCGTCCTACGACGCAAGCAACCCGCTGGTGGGTCTGTTTACACCGGACAGCGGACATGACATCGCGACCCAGCTGGAAGTGCTCCAGGGCGACAGAGTTCTGGCGGACGCTTATAAGGATGGAGACGTCCCTGCCGGTTCTGCTCACCTCGATGTGAGACAGGTCAACGGCACCGACGTCATCGAACTGCTCGTCGAATCCACCACGCCTACCTATGCCGAACGACTGGCCAAAGCACTCCCTAACACCTACCTCAACTATGTCACGGGGAATCGTAAAAAAGAGGTCAACGACGCCTATAACTTCGCGTCCACCCGCCTGAAGGAAGAGAACGATAAACTCACCGCAGCTGAACTCGCCTACGAGCGGTTCAAGCACAATGCCGGGATTGCCGATCTCGAAAACGAACGCGATGCCAGAATTACCCAGCAGGCAGCTGCGGAATCGGAGCTTCGTACGCTCGAAGGCACCACGGCCAGCCTCAGCGCCCTAATAGCAAAATTGAAGGAAGATCAAAAAACAGTCAAGTCGTTCATTGTCGTTCCGGTGGAAAACTCCAACTCTTTGCAACTACAGGGAATTCGAGCTCATATCGACGACTTGCAAGTGCAGCGGAAACCACTCAGCTATCTGTACAAAGACACTGATCGTCGAGTGATCGCGCTGGACTCACAGATTGCTGAGCTTAAAGCTCAGCTTGCGCGGGCTCCATTGACCCTAACCTCTACAACAAAGTCGCCTAACCCGCAAGTAGAAGCTTATGCTGGCAAGATCGCGGATACCGTTGCTCAGAATGCTGCCATTACTGCTCAGTTGGCTCGTGCACGAGATAGAGTTCAGAAGGCGCAGGCAGCACTCGGCAACTATAGCGCTCTGGAACGGCAACAGGCTCAGTTGGTTCGTGAGATGGAAGTACACCGCGGCACCGTAACCCTACTTTTGAAGAGCGTGGAAGACCTTGGGTTGCGCAAGCAGGCAACGCACGATCCTGTGCTTGTCATCGCACCCGCCGCGCCTGCCATTCAAGTCGCCCCCAAGAAATTGAACAATATGGTCTATGCGAGCCTGGTTGGGCTGATGCTCGGCCTCTGCTTCGCGCTGCTTCAAGAGTTTCTCGACGACCGAATTAACTCGCCTGAAGATGCCCGACGTATCGTCGGAACTCCCGCTCTCGGCTATGTCCCGATGATCGAAAACGAGGAGGCGCGATTGCTGAGCGGCTCGCGCAGCGGTGGTTCTGTACTGGAGAGCTACCGTGTCCTCCGTTCCAACGTCCGATTTGCGGCCGTCGATACGCCCATCCACTCGCTTCTGATCACCTCTACTGTTCCTGGTGAAGGAAAATCGGTCACGGCTTACAACCTGGCTGTGGCGATGGCTCTCGACGGACGCAATGTCATTCTAGTTGACACCGACCTTCGGCGTCCGACCATGCACGAAAAGGCCAAAGTCAGCCAGCAGCCCGGTTTGACCAATGTTCTCGTTGGGCACACCTCGCTTGAGGATGCGCTGAAGGAGACGAACATTCCCGGCTTGCGTGTGCTCCCTGCCGGGCCGTTGCCGCCCAACCCGGCGGAGCTCCTTAACTCTCAGGCGATGAAGCAACTGCACAAGGCACTAAAGGACCAGGCAGACATCGTCGTCTTCGACAGCCCCCCCTGTCTCGCGACCGCCGACGCACAGGTCATGGCGGCTGAGACTGATGGCGTTCTCTACGTCATTCAGTTCGGTGAAGCCAAGAAATCCGCTGTTCGCCATGCAGTGGAGATGCTTCGACAGGCGCGTACTCGCATCCTTGGCGTAGTCTTCAACAAGATCGACCTTACGGCCAAGCGCGATGCTTACTACTATGGCTACTACGGATACTACGGTTACTATCAGACGACGCAACTCGAGGACGGCCGTCCACGCCGGCGTCGATCGACCGCCGAGTTCGAGGCCCTGTTGCCGCGTAACTCAGCCACTTCGCGTGAGCAGGCGGCAACCGATCGCGCCGCGCAGGAAGCCCAGGGAGAAGCAAATCCTGTCGCTCTGAATTCACATGATGAGATGGATGAGGAGGCCTGATTATGAGATACCTCAGATATATGATTCTGGTCGGTGGGCTACTGCTTCTGCCCTGTGCATTGACTGCGCAAACTAAGAAACCGGCTGTTCCGCCTCGAGTCGCTATTAACGATACCGATGTGCTGGGAACCGATGATGTGCTCGATGTGACCGTCGGCAATCATCCTGATCTCGATCAGACTGTCCAGATCAATTCCGAAGGCAAAATCAATCTCCGCGAATTGGGCTCGTTTACCGCCGTCGGCAAGACGCGTGATGCAATTAAGGCAGAAATTCAAACTGAGGCTAACAAGACTCTGAACAATGCCCCTGTATCCGTCATCCTGCGTGAACGACATTCACGCAAAATATTCGTCGACGGAAGCATCGCAGCTCCTGGCCCGGTGGAGCTAAGACCCGGATGGAGAGTTCTAGACGCAATTTCCGCAGGTCACGGTCTTCCGCTTAAACCCAACCGGTATAGAGCAGGATTGATTCGCGATGGAATAAACATTCCGCTGGAGCTCACTAAGATCTATTTGAATCCGGAGAGTGATTCCAATCTGCTGCTCCAGCCGAACGATCGACTCGTATTCAACGAGATTGAGATTGTCCGCAAAAGGGTGACCGTTCTAGGGCAGGTCGGACGACCCTCTACTTATGATGTGGATGACGAGACGTCCTTACTCACTCTGTTAGGGCAAGCAGGAGGACTCCAGCCCGCCGCTGCCTTGACCAAAGCGACCGTAACAAGAGGGGACACGGTGATACCACTCGACATCCGCCCAGTCATCGCGAAAGGCACTGTAGATCAGTCCATCCTGAAATTCCAGTTCCAGAACAATGATGTGCTTTCTATTCCCGCTGTCGAGACAACTTATCAGGTCCTTGGGCAGGTCGGTCGCCCGGCGAAATATCTGCTGCCTGAACAGTCTACAATCACGGTGCTGGATGCTTTGACCGCAGCAGGCGGCCCGACACAGAGCGCCAATCTCAAAGGCGCTGTAATCCGGCGAGTAGTGAACGGCAAGCCCACTGACGTAAAAGTGGATTTTGCGGCGCTTCAGAAAAAAGGGGACGCCAGCGCGAACATCCTTATTCAGCCGAACGATATACTCATTATCCCTGAACGCGGCAAGCGCGGGATTACGCTTCAGGACGTCTTCGCTCCCATTGGGTTGCTAAACATACTGGGCTTCCGCCTCCTGGGAAGATAGCCTGATCGAAGTGTCTCTCATGAATGCGGCAGAAGCGAATTTGCTTCTGCCGCATTTTTTGCTTTAGACTCGCGCAGCACTGCCCTGAAGCAACGAGTCTTGAATAGCAGTAAATGAGAAATTCGTTGCCATGGCTTTGCGTGCGACGGTTGGCACAGATTGTGCTATACTGTCTAATGTCTGCTATGGAAGGTGATCAAAGCCTTTCAATCACGCAGATTTATGAACTACCGCTTTCTGTGTGCCGACGAAATGTGCAAGGCAGCGTCGGATTTCGCAGTGCAGTAAGCCCAAAACAAACGTCTCAACAGGCCGGATGTGTCAGTCACCGCCTGGAACGGACGTCGAAAAGAAAGGATACGTAATGGCAAGATCAGAATCTTCCGGTTGGACACAGGTTCTTCAGAACCGCGTGATCTCGCTGGTGCTGGCGATGGTGATCATCGTCCCGTTCGTCGCAACGCCTGCGGACAACGGATCTCGCGGTCTGGCGGCTCTGGCTTTCGAGGGGATGAGCATTCTTCTCCTGGCTTTCCTGCTCTGGAAGGCTCGCTGGAAAAGCAGTCGCGAAGATGTAATGACTTTTCTCAAGACGGGCCCAAACCTGCCCGTACTGCTGTTTTTCGGCCTGTCTGTCCTCTCTTGTCTGTTCTCATCCCACAGGGAGTACAGCATACAGGAGATTCTGCGCCTTGGAGCCGGAGTGCTTCTCTACTTCACCGTCGCCTACCATTTCCGCCGCTCCGAGCAGCTGATGAAGCTGGTCGACGTGCTGATGTTCGTAGCGATAGGCTCCTCGTGCATCGGGTTCGCACAGTACGGCCTGGCTTCCGAAGAGCAGCGAATGGCGACTGGCGTCTTCGGTGATCATCAGTTGTATGGCTCCTTCCTGGCCATCCTTCTCCCCATCATTGGGGTCGTCGCAACCACAGAGCGCGCTCCCAACCGACAGTTGGTCGCTCAGGTTGCAGCCGTTCTGACCACCGCGGCCCTCCTGCTTTCCTATTCTCGCAGCGCATGGATTGGATGTGCGGGTGGCCTAACCGCTCTCGGACTTCTCGCCCTCTATATGGCGACTCGCAAAAACAACAAGGTCGGCAATCGCAAGCATGAACTTGTATTGCCCCTGATGATGCTTGTCGTGTCCATTGGCTTCTTCCTCCTGATCGCCCCGAACACAGGCGGCTTCCTGAAGCGCGCTGTCTCGCTTGGCAACCCGACAAGTGAGCGAGGATGGCAGTATCGCGCTCAGGCATGGCGCGGCGCCGAGATGATGATCAAGGAGCGTCCGCTGACTGGCTTTGGGCCCGGTCTCTACTCCTACTATCAGTCGCAGTTTACGGGCTCGGGGCTGCCGATCCCCCAGATCGTCAACGGCGGCGCTGTACGACCTTCGCTGTTCGAGCAGGCTCACAACACCTATCTCCAGACAGCAGCTGAACTGGGGATTCCTGGCCTTCTGCTGTTCATCGCGATACTCTCCGCGTTCCTGGGCATGGGACTCCAGCGCGTAGTGGGCATGGATGCGGGAATACGCCGCACGCTTCTGCTAGGCTCGCTCGGCTCGGTCGTCGCATTCGCATTCGACGGCTTCGGCAGCCCTGCATGGCAGTACGGGCAAGTCTCCATGTTCTTCTGGCTCATTCTGGGCATCGGAAGCGGTTGCCTGCGCCCTCGCAGCAAGTACCGGACTCACACCGAGGACGCGTCTGTCCCCACCAGCAGCGTCAGAATGTCTCGCTCGTCTGCTATTCTGGCGGCCTTGGCGCTGGCGGCGCTCCTGCCGACGATCGCATTCGCGAGCGTTCCCACCTATCTGGTGATCGTAGCTGGCAGCGGGCGCCTCAGCCCGACAAGCTCGACCATCGCCAGAACCCAGCAGCAGCCTTACTCGTTCTTCGTCGCCTTTACTGACCCAACCAACCCTGGTGTTGGCGCTGTCGAATACGATGTTACGCTCTGCAACCCACAGACGGTTTTCATGT
>JANXLO010000446.1 GCA_025355115.1 Chthonomonadaceae bacterium | reverse complement strand
GACGAGTGCAGCGCTGGACTGCGCTGGCGTTGGTCTGTTCTGTTTCCGGAACGTTTCTGTCCGGATGCGGGGGCAGCAAGCCTGAAGGCGCGTCCATGCCTCCTGTGGACGAAAGCAGAACCTCTTCGTCTGCCCCCCCTGCCGTGGGCGCGGAGGCACCAAAAACTGGCATGAGCACGAAGCAGAAAGTGGTGCTTCTGGCTGGAGCCGCAGCCCTGTACTATCTTTATCAGCATCACAAGAACGCAGAGGGACAGACAGTCCAATACTACAAGTCCAAGAACGGCAGAATTTACTACAGGGACAAAGACGGGCGAGCGCACTATGTCACTGCCCCTGCCACGCCGATAGAGGTGGATCCCAGCGAAGCGCAGGATTATTCGAAGTACAAAGGCTATAACAACAGCACGTCCGGTGAAGAGTTCGGTGGATCCAACCTTGCCGCCGGACAGGACTGAGGAGCAGACAAAATGAACCTGGACTTTCTATTGCAGTCCGTAACGAGCGCTGTTCAGCAGCATCTCGGACAGCAGCAACAGGGACAACAAGGACAGAGCGGGCTGAATCCATCTGCCCTCATCGGGCAGATTGAGGGCCTCTTCGGCCAGCACGCCTCCGCCACCGGTCAACAGCTCCCTTCGCTCGGCAATGTGCTTCCGTCGAGTCAAGACAAGTATGGGGATCCCGCCGACCAGGGGTACAGGCAATTCGGCAGAATCAAATCCGCTAGCGAAGATCCCCTGGGTGATCCAGCTGACCAAGAACGCTGACACAACAACATCAAAAATGCCGCTCCCTCGAGGGAGCGGCATTTTCAGTTCTCACGCTCGATTCAGTAGTCTATTCCGGGCACGGGGAACTTCCCGCCAGTGCAGACCTCCTGAACTTCGCCTCGTATCTGGCGCAATTTGCCTTCGTCGAAGCTGAAGTCCTTGCCCT
Organism: Chthonomonadaceae bacterium; assembly: GCA_025355115.1. Taxonomy (GTDB): domain Bacteria; phylum Armatimonadota; class Chthonomonadetes; order Chthonomonadales; family Chthonomonadaceae; genus JANXLO01. The sequence goes on along the minus strand of JANXLO010000446.1, from coordinate 2,396 downwards.
GCTTTGTGCATGCGGCTGCCACTCTCTCCATCCAGTCCGCGATCAGCACCATCTCCGGCTCCTTATGTGAACTTGCCTTACTAAGATCCTAAATGCGGGATACAAAATGCATTTACGTGCGCCTTGCGACATCGAGTAGGATTTGCCGTTCATTTGCACACGCGCTAGACGAGCGCCACACGGTTACTGTTCCGTCAAATTGGCCCATTTTTTTCGATGCGTTTTGACCCACGCAGATTGGCACGGCCTTCTAATGTGCTAGAATCTAGAACAGCGGAGCCGGGCATCGATGCCAATCCGAACCAAGTAAAGAAGGAATACTCCCTATGGCAAACCGAGTTGCAGTCATGGACACGAATAAGGGCATCATCAAATTCGAGCTTTTCGAGGAACTTGCACCTGAGACCACCAAGAATTTTATATCGCTTGTCGAAACCGGCTTCTATAACGGTCTGACGTTTCATCGGTATGTGGATGGCTTTGTGGTGCAGGGCGGCGATCCGCTGGGCACGGGAATGGGCGGATCAAAAAAGACGATTCCGTTGGAGGTCTCTCCTCAGTTGAAGCATGACGCTGCAGGCGTGGTGGCGATGGCCCGGTCTTCGGATCCCGGCAGCGCATCCAGCCAGTTCTATTTTACGCTCCGCGCAACTCCGCATCTGGACATGGGCTATGCGGTGTTCGGGAAAGTGACGGAAGGCGTGGAGAATGTGCTCTTGTTGCGTGAGGGCGATGTGATGAATCGAGTGAGTTTGGAGAGCGTCCCGTAGGCTCCGACGAACTGACTGAATCCCCTTCCCCCACTCGCAGGATGCAGAGCGGAGGGAGGGGATTTTGCGCTTATCGCAGGAATGCTTCCGTCAGACCTGCATCTACGGGAAGAACCTGACCGGTCGTGAGGTCTAGACGCGGGGACGCGAGAAGGTAGGCGGCCTCTGCGACCAACGCCGGGGTGACCTGTTTATGAAGCAGGGTGCGCTTCGAATAGTAGCCCGCTAATTTGCCGCGAAGCGCCTCTGTCGTCTCGGTCTCCTCATGGTCTATCCCGTACTTGACCAGTGACGAGAGCACCCGATCACGGGGGAACTGCTGGGACCCCTCCACGACGCTAGCTGGCGCGACGCCATTGACTCGAACCAGCGGCGCGAACGATACCGCCATCTCCCGCACCAGATGATTGACGGCCGCCTTGCTCGTGTCGTAAGCCCAGCTGCCCCGCTTCGCGACGACCGCGTTCGCACTGCTGATCAGCACGACGCTGCCCCCGGTGCCCTGCGCCTGCATCACCTCATTGCCCTCATCCGCGATCAGCATCGATCCCAGTAGGTTGACGTCGAAGGTTTTGCGCCATTGCTCCTCCGTTATCCGGCCTTCCGCATCAGGCGAGAAAAAGACCGCCGCCACGGATGTCACGATATCCACCCCTCCGAACTGCCTCACGACCCTGTCGAGAAGCAGCCGGACGGACTCCCTCGAAGTGCAGTCCACCGTCTCCGCCTTTGCGATCTCCTTGCCGAAGCTTGCCTGAAGAGCTGAAGCCACGTCCTGGGCGAGATCGGCTCGGATGTCAGCCACTACGACATGCGCCCCCTCCCGAGCCAGCCTCTCAGCGACCGCCATTCCAATGCCTGCGCTCGCTCCGAGCACCAGGGCTACCTTGCGGCTCAGTTCCCGCTCCGGAGGCATGCGCTTCAACTTTGCCTCCTCCAGCAGCCAGTACTCAATCCCAAACGATTCGCTCAGAGGCAATGCCACATAGTTGTCCACAATCCTGTCTGCAGGGATGCTCGGCTGCACGGGCAGATCGTCTGCAAGGGAGGTGGCGCCCGCCATGACATTAATCGCGTTGACGTAGAATTCGGACGTTATTCTGGCCTCTGCCTTGTTGCGCCCGAAACTGAACATCCCCACTCCCGGCACAAGGACGACAGTCGGGTTGGCGGATCGCATCGCGGGGGAATTCGGCTGTCTGTTGGCCTCGTAGTACTTGGCATACTCCTCTCGATAACCAGTCAGCGCCAGTATTGCTGCGTCAATCAGGGCCGAGCTGTCACCATTCTGTGCATCCCACTCTACGAATAGCGGCCGTACCTTTGTCCGAACAAAATGGTCGGGACAACTGGTCCCTTGCCATGCCAGGCTCTTCGCACTAACGCTGTTTACAAACTGCATCACTGTTGTGCTGTCCTCGAAATGTCCTATTTGTGGGCCGACAGCGCCTCGAAGCACAGGCATCAGTGCGCGACCGAGGGCATCGCTGTCCGCTCGGGTCGCTACGACAGTCCCGCCGAAGAGCTGCTGGCCTTTCGCCTCCTGCCGCGCAAGGACATACTGCCCGATCTTATCCAGCACTCGCAGCGTATTGAGGTAGCTCTCCCGTCCGGTGTCGCCCCAGG
>JANXLO010000429.1 GCA_025355115.1 Chthonomonadaceae bacterium | reverse complement strand
AGATCGATGTCGCTGCTGTAGTTCAGCTCCTCCCCGCCAAGCTTGCCCATGGCGATAACCGCGAACGGAACAACTTCAAGGCTATTCTGCAGACCATTTGAAGCGCCGGGCTCGGCCTTTAAAGGGAGAGATTGCTGCGCTATACGGAGGGCTTGCTGAACGCATGCGTCTGCAAGACCGGAGAATTCACGGGCGGTCTCGGGCATGTCCGAGAGGCCCGCGAGGTCACGCACGCCGATGCGGAGCATCTCCCTCGCCTTCCATCGGCGCAGGACATCGCGCTTCAGTTCCACGCGCTGGCAGGCATCCACGAGCGAGGCGAGCTCCCGAGAGAACTGCTCCGGCGATTTGATATCGTCCCGCACACCGGGGTTCGACAGGATCTCGAAGTACTCGGGCTGCCGAACCAGCATATCGGAGAAATACTGACTGCAGCCTGTGACGAGGCAGAACAGGGAGAGCGAGATCGGGTGGCGAAGCAGCATCTGAAGGTGAGATGAGGGGTTTCCGACCGCCGCGAACCAGCGAGCGAAGCTGTTGAGGGCACGATCCGGGTCGGGGCTCTCCCTCAGCGCCTCCAGCAGCAGCGGCAGCATCGGCGCGAGGTCGTCGTCCGTGACGCCGTTGCCCGCCAATCCTTGAAGCCTTCTCAGGGCTGACGATGTTTCCTGCATGCCAATCCTTTGCAGACTCTCTTCCCTGAGCCCTTCGAGCGAAATGTCATCTGCCATGTTGCGGTGGCCTCATAGTCCTTGCCGGAAACAGGAATACAGCTCATCAGTAGAAGAGGAATGGCAGCCAATTTTTCATCGGTCTGCCTGCATCGTCCCGGCTTTTGTTGTCGAGGCCAGGGAAGTTCTGCCGCCAATATACCAGCCACGGCCCCTGACAGTCGTTCGCCAACTGCCGATACCTGATGAATTTCGCGTTCGTCCAGGGTTCGGCGATGTCTTTGTGATCCGGCCCATCGTGCAGTCGGAAATGCTCGATTGTGCTGAATACAGTCACGGGATTGTCGAGGTCGTAGTCGCGCCGAGCCGACGGCATGAAGTGGACGCTGTTCCCAGCGGTGATGTAGGGTTCGACGATATGCGCTTCTCCCTTCCAGATGTAGCGCAAGCTGGTCGGCGACGGGTAGCTGACGTCCGTGCCTCCCCGTGCATAGAGGGAGTTAAAGGGCATCCTGTAGCGTTTGTCGAGATCGAATCCGGCAAACTCCGTAAAGTAGCGGGTGAAATAAGGGATGGCACCTGAGTTGGAGGTGCCTTCGATGGAGTGCCCCAGGCTCTCCATCGCACATCCCGGCCCCCGGTCGGCATTGATGAAGAGAATGCGCAGACTGCGCCCGATGAAGGGCTGCTCCGGCGAGCCGCCATTGCCCGCCTGCACGGAGCGACCGGGAATCTTGTTGAGCTTTTCGTCGTAAGCCTGCTTCACCTCAATGGACTCGAAGGGCGAGCCGAACTGTCCCTGCCTGGCGAGGAACCAGACCTCATGGACAATGCCGCGATTGACAAGTTCTGCCAGCGTAAGAAATTTGCCGGGCTGTCCGGGAGCGGGAACCCCATAGTACCGGGCGAATTTCTCCCCGAACAGCTCCCCGTACCGAAAATTGATTCCCTCTTTCCAGTCCGGGACGCGGGGATAGAGGGAGCTGTTGCCATCAAGCTTCTGCGTGTCGGGGAGAGGCTGAGCGTCCGTCAAATCAATCTGTTTGAAGACCTGATAGTCGAGGAACGGTTTCGCGTCAGGATTCGAGTAGCCATGGTAGCGGGAGGACTCGCGCAGAGCCGCGATAAGGTTTTCGACTTTCTTGTTCGCCTGTTCAGTCGAAAGGCCATTGACGAAATTCAGCACCAGCAGGCGTGGGCGCATCTGCCGTATCTCGTCATGATGAAGTCGTATCCAGTCGTCCGAATTGGCTTTGCTGACCGAATTGGGCCAGATCAACCCTTTTGCAGACTCGACGTTCCCCGTTCGGCCCTGACATCGAGATATGCCGCCCTGCATCAGTGCCAGCACTAGAAATACCAGTCTTACCAGAACCAGACCATTTGCAGCCATCGGAACTCTCCTTGTCAAGTCGACGGGGACTGAGATCATTCTCTTAACACATTCCTGTGAACGAAAAGACCGGGAGGCGTTTGCCTACCGGTCTTTTTATTGGAACCTATTATCAGTCACGTTTTTGACGGCTTGTGTGGACTCTGCCTCATGAGGTCTTGTGTAATAGTGACAATCTAAATCGAATGAGAAACCGACCTGGGATGCCGTTCTCTGAATGAGCGCTCCGAAGAGCGTTGGTCTCAGTCAGCGAACTGTCACAATCCTTAGAAAGGAGGTGATCCAGCCGCACCTTCCGATACGGCTACCTTGTTACGACTTCGTCCCCCTTACTCCCCACACCTTCGGCGGCTGGCTCCTTGCGGTTACCCCACCGACTTCGGGTGCAGAC
>JANXLO010000424.1 GCA_025355115.1 Chthonomonadaceae bacterium | reverse complement strand
GCGTGGCCGCTCGGAAAGCTATCGTGCTCGTCTGCATCGGGGCGCTTTTCCTGGACGAGCCGCTTCATGCCCTGCGAGATCAAAACGCTGGTCCCGAGCGCGTCGAGCGCTCGCAGCGAATGATTCTTGCCGTTCTTGCCGTCCTCCAGCAGAGGCAATCCCACGCCGGCGGCAAGATATAGGATGTTGCCGGTCCCTGAGAAAAAGTCCCCGACCTGACGGTCGAAAGGAGGATCGGCGTGAGCCGTTTGGCAGAGCGGAGCAGCCAGCCCGATGAGGACGGCAGTGAGAAAAAGTGAAGTTGCCTTGGACATTTGGCCGGAAAATCTCCCTCAGAACTGATATAGGATGAACAGATCGAACGCACTCGATGCAGAGCTACATGATACCCCTAAACGCACCTCATGCTTTAAGTCAGACGCGGCATACCTGCATCCATGTCGCCAATATGAGTTTTTTTGCAGTCCCTCTTGAATTTTGTCGTTGGAATGAAGTACAATCACTGAGGTTTTAGCACTCAACCTGTGCGAGTGCTAAACGGGCTCTGTGAAGCCGCTCCAAGGGGACGGGCACAGTTCGACACGCTTTTTCTAATACTGGTTCAACCGTGAGGCGCCCAAGAGAGGCGAGCGGTTCGACACGCAAAATCGCATCGAGGAGGTTGTGCAATGGCAACGTTGAAGCCGCTGAATGATCGCATTGTCGTCAAGGCGGTGACGCCGCAGGAGAAGACCGCCGGCGGTATTTTCCTGCCCGACTCCGCGCAGGAGAAGCCCCAGGAGGCCGAAGTGGTCGCGGTGGGCCCCGGCAAGCTGCTTGAGAACGGCAAAGTAGTCCCCGTCGAAGTCAAGCCCGGCGACATCATCATCTACGCGAAATACGGCGGCACCGAGATCAAACTCGGCACCGAAGAGTACACGATTCTGCGCCAGGACGACGTTCTGGCGATCAAGGAGTAGGCACCCATGGCAGCGAAAGAGATGCTGTTCGATGAAGAGGCGCGTCGCGCCCTGGAGCGCGGAGTCAATCAGTTGGCGGACGCCGTGAAGGTGACCCTCGGCCCGCGCGGCCGCAACGTTGTCCTCGAAAAGAAATATGGCAGCCCGAGTATCATCAACGACGGCGTCACCATCGCCAAAGAGATCGAGATCGAGGACCCCTTCGAGAACATGGGCGCTCAGCTCGTGCGTGAAGTCGCCAGCAAGACTAACGACATCGCCGGAGACGGCACCACCACCGCGACCGTGCTTGCGCAGGCTATGGTCAAAGAAGGCCTCAAAGCCGTAGCAGCCGGGGCCAAGCCCATGCTGGTCCGCAAGGGAATCGACCGGGCCGTCGCCGCGGTCGTCGATCAGATCAAGGCCAACGCCACCAAGGTCGAGGGCAAAGCCGCCATCACCCAGGTCGCAACCATCTCCGCGAACGACGCCACCATCGGCGAGCTCCTCGCGGAAGCAATGGAGCGCGTCACGGCTGACGGCGTCATCACTGTGGAAGAGAGCAAGGGCACGACCACTCAGCTCGAGATCGTGGACGGAATGCAGTTCGACAAGGGCTACATCTCCCCCTACTTCATAACCGATCCCGACCGAATGGAAGCCGTGCTGGAAGACCCGCTGATCCTTCTCTACGAGAAGAAACTGAGCGCGGTCGCCGACCTCATCCCGCTTCTTGAGAAGGTCTCCAAGACCGGCCGGCCCATCCTGTTTGTCGCTGAGGACGTCGAGGGCGAGGCTCTCGCGATGCTCGTCGTGAACCGCATCCGCGGCAACATCTCGAGCGCCGCCGTCAAAGCCCCGGGCTTCGGCGACCGCCGCAAGTCCATGCTCGAAGACATCGCTGTCCTGACCGGCGGCCAGTTCGTCACCGAGGACCTCGGCCTCAAGCTGGAGAACATCGGCCTCGAAGTGCTCGGAACCGCCAAGCGTGTCGTGATTACCAAGGACGAGACCACCATCGTCGATGGCGCGGGTGAAGCCACCGCGATCGCGGGGCGCATCGCTCTCATCAAAAAGCAGATCGAGGACAGCGAGAGCGACTACGACAAAGAGAAGCTTCAGGAGAGGCTTGCCAAGCTCTCCGGTGGCGTCGCTGTCGTTCAGGTCGGAGCCGCTACCGAGACGGAGTTGAAGGAGAAGAAGGCCCGGATCGAGGACGCGATGCACGCTACTCGCGCCGCCGTCGAAGAGGGCATCGTGCCCGGCGGCGGAGTCGCTCTTCTCAATGCGCTCTCCGCTCTGGAGGGCCTCACCGGCCACTACGATGAAGTCACCGGACTTAACATCGTTCGCCGCGCGCTGGAGGAGCCCATCCGCCAGATCGCGGAGAACGCGGGCGCAGAAGGCAGCGTCGTCGTCAACGCGATCAAGAATCTTCCCAAGGGCCACGGCTATAACGCCGCGACCGGCGTGTTCGAAGATCTGCTCGCGGCAGGCGTCGTCGACCCCGCCAAGGTCGTCCGCACCGCCCTGCAGAATGCGGCCTCCATCGCGGGCCTCATCCTGACAACCGAGTGCCTCATCTCCGAGAAGCGAAGCACAGAGTCCCCCGCACAAGGCGGCGGCCACTAGTCTCCGTTGCCTCGCGCCCCCTCTTCCCGTCATCGGGAGAGGGGGCTTTTTTTCGTGCTTGAGTTCACCCTCAACAGAGAAGGAAGGCCGAAATCGTGTGACAGCGTAGGAGTTCACGGCGAGGGAAGAGTGGTTGCTACAGTAACGGCTTCCGTGCGTAGCAT
>JANXLO010000044.1 GCA_025355115.1 Chthonomonadaceae bacterium | reverse complement strand
GAGGATGGAGACTCCTTGGACTGCCCTCAACGCACGACAGGGTCTGCTGGTCGTGATAGAGCCTCTGCGAACAGACCGCGCGGTCAGCACGGAGGAGCTGGATGCGCTGAAATCCTGGGTGGAGGCGGGCGGCACCGCGCTCATCATGGTGACTCTGCCAGAGCGCATCCTGAACAGTAAGGATCCGGTCGCCGGGGATGCCGCCATCATAAGAGGCGACAAAAAACCGCAGGATCTCAGTCCGTTCGCGGCCTCGTCTCCCTATGTGCGCAATGTCGCGAAGCTTCATGTCGACAGCCAGGTTCGGCTCAAAATGAAGGACAACTCGCACTATCAGACTCTTTTCCGTGACGAGAGCGGAGCGCTCGCGGTTCATAAAACGATGGGCAAAGGCAATGTGATTCTGCTCGCCAACAGCGTCGCCGCGAGCAACTCCGCCATCCTTCAAGCCGACAATGCGATCCTGCTGGTCAACATCGCCTCCGAATCGGCGAAAGGCGACCGTCGCACAATAGTCTTCGACGAATACCACCACGGGGTAGGGTTTGTGAACAGCGGGGGCGGCGAGGACGTGCAGGGCGGGATGTTTGAAAACTCCCCGAAGCCGCTTCAATTTGCGATCCTGCACCTCCTCGCGCTCGGCGCGTTGCTGCTCTATGTTGGCAATCGTCGGTTCGGGCCGCTGCAGAACATCGTGGTCTCGGCATACCGGCCCAGCACGGACTATGTCGGCTCTATGGCGCGACTCATACGCCGCGCGCGGGCTGGCGATATCGCCATCGTTACTTTATATCGCCACTTCGTTCGTGATCTGCGTCGCCATCTCGACCTCACGCCCGATACGCCTTTGCAGCAACTGGTCACACAGTCTGTCCGCAAATACGGTGTGGATGAATCGAAGTTCGTTCAGCTCCTCAGCACATGTGAGGAAGTCAGCAATGGACGGCGGATCGACGAAAATGTGATGCTTCAGCTAGCACGTGAACTAGATGAGTACAGAAGGAGTTTCCAACTTGGAGGAGTTAAGTAGCGCACCGTTTGACGGAATGACCGCCAACCCCGGCATGATGGTCTCCAGCCCGCCTCTTGCTGCCTCAGTGCAGCCCGCCGTCGGCCCATTGACGGTTCAGGAGCTGGCTCGTCGGATCACGGCGGAGATGCACAAGGCAATTGTCGGGCAGGACGAGCTTGTCGAGATGATGATCGTCGCGGTGCTGGCTGGCGGCCATATTCTTCTGGAGGGTGTTCCGGGAACCGCGAAAACTCTGTCGGTGCGCACACTGGCGCGGATTTTCGACGTCTCGTTCGCTCGCATCCAGTTCACGCCAGACCTCATGCCGTCCGACATCCTCGGCACCAGCATCTACGATCCGCGCACACAGGAGTTTAACCTCAAGCGCGGCCCAATTTTCGCCGGTCTGGTGCTCGCTGACGAGGTGAACAGAACGCCGCCCAAGACGCAGTCGGCGCTTCTGGAGGCGATGGAGGAGCGAAGAGTAACGATCGACGGAATCCCCAACAATCTTCCGGAGCCGTTCCTGGTCTGTGCGACGCAGAACCCTATCGAGTACGAGGGCACATATCCGCTCCCGGAGGCGCAACTAGACCGCTTCATGCTGAAGGTGAACGTCGGATATCCGGCGGCTGAGGAGGAGGAGCGAATTCTAGACAAGGTGCAGTCAGGGTTTCGCGCCCAAAACCTGGACACTGCTGAGATTCATCCAGTGCTATCGGGCTCGGATATGCCTGCCTATCGCGACCTGATTGAAAAGGTTCGAGTAGACCCTACTGTTCTGCGATATATCGTCAAGATAGCACGCGCCACTCGTGAAAATCGCAACTTGTTGCTTGGAGCCAGCCCTCGCGCGGCCATAACACTGCTGAACACGACCAAGGCATTGGCCGCGATCCGGGGCCGAGACTTTGTCACGCCGGACGACATCAAAACGATGGCTCGGCCCGTTCTCAGGCATCGTCTCATTCTGCGTCCGGAGGCCGAAATCGAGGGCTATACAAACGACCGTATCGTCGAGACGGTGCTCCAGTCCGTCGAGGTTCCCCGCTGAGGTGGAGAGCACTCCCACTCCTTCCACGCTCCAATATGCAAGCGAAGGGGAGCAGGCATCGACGTCACTCACATCTTTCTCAACTCCTCTGCGAGTAGCGGTCGTCGTGCGTCCGGCAACGGGAGGCATTCGTCGACATGTTACGGATCTGTTAAGCAATCTCGATCGGCAGCTAGTCGTCCCTACCCTCTTCGCCCCAGCCGATTTCTCTCTCGAACAGCCTCTGAGCGATGTAGCGCGTCACGACATCAACATCGGCGCAAGAACCCGCCCGCTAAATGACCTGCGAGCTGCCCGACAACTGGCACAGCTTATGCGTGGAAACTTCGACATAGTGCATGCCCATGGACTGCGTGGCGCAGTCGTCGGCGGGCTGG
>JANXLO010000402.1 GCA_025355115.1 Chthonomonadaceae bacterium | reverse complement strand
GCCTGCACCCGGTCGGCCACTGGTACGAGGTTCCGAACCTGCTGAAAAACGGGACTCTAGCACGGCTGCTGGCGGAGCGACCGAACCTCAAGCACCTGATGATCCATAACATAGACACGCTGGGCGCGGATGCCGACCCTGCGCTTCTCGGACTGCATATCTCCTCAGGCGCGGGGCTGACGGTAGAGGTCACGCCTCGCCGCCTCGACGACCGGGGAGGCGGGCTTGCGCGCGTGGAGGGGCGGCTACGGCTCGTGGAGGGCCTGGCGATGCCTCGTGAGGAGAGCGAGTTCGTACTCTCCTACTACAACTCCCTGACGACCTGGCTGAGCATCGATGCCCTCCTCAATGTCCTCGGGCTCTCCCGCGCCGACCTGCACGACGAGGAGAGGGTCAACGCGGCTATACGTCATCTCGCCGCTCGAATGCCCACGTACGTAACCCTCAAGGAAGTGAAAAAGCGATGGGGGCATGGCCAGGAGGACACTTTCCCCGTCGCGCAGTTCGAGAAGCTCTGGGGCGATATGACGGCACTGCCTGAGTTGAATACCCGCTTCGTTGTCGTCCCTCGTCTGCGCGGCCAGCAGCTGAAGGAGCAGGCGCAACTCGATGGCTGGCTTCGCGACGGCTCCGCCGCCCACATCGAGGCCCTCTGTGATTGGCAATGAAATGCACAGCCAGACCATGAAGCTCCTCAATCCACTCCGCAAGGAGTTGACAGGCTGCAATTGATTTCATAGTCAAAAACAATTTTTGGGAGAGCGGAACCTCCTCAGTCTGTAATTCGTATCATTATGTGCAATCGACCGATACAGCGAGGGAAATAGACCGGCACGGATGCCCGCACTCTGTCTTACCTACGCGAGAAAGAGTGACAGCCCATGAGTAAAACACCCCAGCTTACCGCACACCCCCTTACGGCCACCTCCAAAGGCGAAGTCAAGCGGCTGCGGCTGAGCGGAATCGTTCCTGTCTCCATTCAGCACAAGAAGCATGCCACCCTGCATCTGCAGGAGGACGAGAAGGCTCTCAACGCTTTTATCCTGTCGTACGGCGGATCGGCAGTGGCCGAGATGACCATCGAGCCGGACAAAATCAAGCATACCGTCATCGTTCACGACATTCAGCGCAACCCGATTTCGAAGCGCCTGCTCCACGTTACCTTCCAGGATATGGAGAAGGGCGACACCGTCAAGACGCACATCTCGCTTACTTTCAAAGGGCAGCCTGACAGCGTCCGCACAGGGGAGGGCGTCCTATCACAAGTGCTGTCGCAACTGGAAATCCGCAGCGATGTGCAGCATCTGGTCGACCATATCAACGTGGATGTTTCGCATATGGAGCTCAACAGCTCGTTGCGCGTCTCCGACCTTCCGAAGCAAGATGGCTATGAGATCCTGACCCCGGAAGACACTGTCATCGCCACACTGAGCGCGCCGACCGTAATGGACGAGGTTGCTGAGACTCCTGCGGCAGAAGTCGCAGCCTAAGCTAGAAATCCGCTTTTTCCGAATAGGAATGAGCTAGGAACCAGGCAAAAGGGGACGGGAGAAATTCTCCCGTCCCCCATCTTGTGTCTTTGGCTTCCGGACAAAACCGCCGAGAGCAGGTGAGACTGCCGTCAAGTCGGCGTCGAACTGTGCTTTCGCCCCGATACTTACTCCGGGGAGCTGTTCGGCTCGCGCCTCTCGCCTGCGTCCACCGCATGGAGTTTGAGGTCGTCGAGCGCTACGAACTCCAGGGCTGATACGTGCGTCGCGGCGAGCACCACTTGCGGGGCCATGCCCTCGTCCAAAGCCTCCCTCCACCGTTCCACGCACAGGCACCAGCGGTCGCCTGGTTTGAGCCCTACGAAGCCGTAGGCGGGTATGGACGTGGACAGATCGTTGCCACGTGCCTTGGAGAACTTCAGGAACGCCTCCGTCACCTGAGTGCAGACGAGATGCAGGCCATGATCGTCCGGCCCCGTGTCGCAGCACCCATTTCTATAAAAGCCGGTGAGCGGATCCATCCCGCAGACCTCCAGCGCCCCTCCCAACACATTCATAGACATCTGAACTGTTCCCTCCCTCGCCACAACCGCCATTTCAAATCGCGTAAACTCGCGCTCTGCCCTCTATTATACACCGACTGCACTCACCCCCTGGCAACATTCATGCAAGAAGGGATGATTTGTCAGATCGCCTCCAGACTGCCCTCGCTGTGAAATCGCTCATAGCCAGCTTGCGTCAGCTTCGCCAGCTCCTCGAACAGCTCCGGGTCCGACTGCTTGAAGTTGAAGCAGGCCTTGCCCTGCTTCCGCGCCCTCAGTCCCTTCGACATCCCCTCGAGCAGATCCGTGAAGAAGTAGATTGGAACGAGATGGAAGCTTATGTAATTTTTGCCGATGGTGACCGCCCCGAACGAGAGCGGCTTCTTGCTTTTCATGATGTGCGTCGTGTCGAGATAGTAGCCGTCCGGCCCGTCCTTGACGACGACAAGCCGCGAGGCGAATGGCTCCAAAATCGCCTTCAGCGCCGCGAACGTCTCCTGGGTCGTCTGATCATTCTCCATGTCTCCCGCCTTCCTTCTCAAGCTGTAGATCTAGTGATTGGCTACTGACGGCGAAAATGCGAGTGGTCATCGGCGCGGCTTCGGCGCGACAGCCACCGTGAAAGTCAGCAGGAAGACGGATTGGCGCGGCAAAATCAGATGCAGGGTCGCCTCTCCGTTCTCGACGTGAATCCATTCCGGGGAGACCGCAAGCGCGAGATCGGAGGCCTGCTCGAGTGCTGCGATCTCCTCCTGCGTCGGATTCTGCGGCGATCCCATGCCGAGCCAGGCGGTGTAGACGTTGCTGTGGCGCTCGTCGATTGCATAACGATGCAGGAGAACCTCATGGACGGATTTAGGCAGCCCGCGGACCGTGAGAGTGACCGGAGCCGTAGGCCCCGGCAGGTCGTCGTCATGGTAGTTCCAGAGCATGACGGCAATCCGGCCCTCCTGTCTGCTGGCCAGCGCATGAACATCCGGAGCGCTGCGAACGCCATGCTGGGCCAGAGCCTCCACGCCAGGATAGGAGAGATCCTGCACCGAGATCCGCTCGCCGCCCATCTGCCCGAACATGCGAAAAACGTTCAGCACGGGCAGGGCCAGCCCATTGGTCGCCATCGCCCGAAAGCCCGCGAAATAGGGCTGATTCTCGAATTCGAACGCCCACGTCACCGCGCCCTCGATGTTGACGCCGTGCTTGTCCGCCAGTTCGTAGATGCGGGAATAGGCCGCCGCGGTATAGCTGGCATAGAGGGTGCCGCTGCGGTAGTTGTTTGCAGGATAGAGGCTGCCGGGGCAAGCCGCGCAGCCGTCCGGGTCGCACTCGCCGATCACGATGGGCCGCCTGCGCAACTCCGGGTAGGAGGCGACGATGGCGAACCCCCGGTCGATGTCCTGCAACTCTGCCCCAAGGCCCATTCGAACATGGCCGTTCACGACCGTTGGCGCGCCCTTGGCATGGAACGAAATGAAGTCCAGCGGAGAGCCTTTTTTGCCGGTGGCGTAGTTGACGCCGCGCAGGCAGTGCTCGAGAAACCCGTGCAGATAACTCGCCGCGTGGTCGCTGCGAGGGCTTGTGGTCTCCGGGCCGCCTACCCTGGCTGCGGGCAGCGCACGCTTTACAGCATCTGTCGCGTAGTCGTAGAGCTTGTGGTACTCCTCCGGGGTGCCATGCCAGTAGAAGATGTCCGGCTCGTTCCAGACCTCCCAGTACCACTTCTCGACTTCGGATTTGCCGTATTTCGCGATGCAGTGGCGAGTCCATTGATAGACTAGCTCCGCCCACTTTTTGTAGTCCTTTGGCGGGTAGGCCCAGCCGGTGTCGAGCGGGTTTTTGCCGCCGGGAATCCAGTTATGGCGATAGGGAAAGGGGCGCGTCGAGAGCGCCTCGGGCATGAAGCCTATCTGGACGTAGGGCTTCATCCCGCGCTCCAGGTAGGTGTCGAAAATGCGGTCGGAGATCGTCCAGTCGTAGAGCGGGTTTCCGGCCGCGTCCTCACGGTAGATGCCCGTTGATCCCCACTTCAGCGCAGGAGTCCCATCTCCTGACGTGAGCAAGTTGTGGGTGCGGACATAGACGGTCGCCGGGCTAAGCGCGGCGAGCTGCGAGAGGAGCCGCTTCCCGTCCTTCATGTAGGTGTAGTTCGGCTCATCGTATCCCCAGAACCGCCAGATGGGAGTCATCGCCCCCGTTGCCTGACCGGCATCCACGCGGATTTCAATCGCCTTCGCTGAAATCGCCTCCTGGCCCATTGCCGAAGCTCCCATTCCGCATGCTCCGAATAGCATCATCAGCCATGCTAGCTTCATTCGCGCTTCGCACCGTATCGGCTGTCTATCATGACTCGGTAGCATAGTCAACTCCCCTGAACTTTCGGTTTGCGTTCCTCCATACGGCGTTTGAGTTTGGCCTCGGTGCCCTCCTCTGTGGGCTCGTAGAAGGGGAGGCCTTCCACGCCGTCGGGGAGGTACTGCTGCTCGACGTGGTGATTTGGGAAATCGTGGGGATAGAGGTAGCCGACGCCGTGGCCAAGGCTCTTGCCGCCGGGATAGTGGCCGTCGCGCAGGGGGACGGGCACGGGACGGGAGCCGTGAGAGCGCAACTCCTCGGTGGCTCGGCCAATGGCGATGGTCGCGGCGTTGCTTTTGGGGGCGGCGGCCAGGTAGCAGACCGTCTGCGAAAGCGTCAGCTGCGCCTCCGGCATCCCGATGAACATCACGGTCTGCGCCGCCGCATTCGCGATGACCAGAGCCAGGGGATCCGCATTGCCGATGTCCTCGCTGGCAAGGATGACCAGACGGCGGGCGATGAACTTGATGTCCTCTCCGGCCAGCAGCATCTTAGCCAGCCAGTAGAGTCCGGCGTCGGGATCGGAGCCGCGAATGCTCTTGATGAACGCGGAGATGGTGTCGTAGTGCTCGTCGCCCGTCTTGTCGTAGGCGAGGACGCGGGCCTGTGCGCCCTCCTCTGCCGTCGCGAGCGTGAGAAAGCGTCTGCCCTCTGCGTCCGCCGGGCAGTTCAAGGCCGCGGCCTCCAGTGCGCCGAGCGCGAACCGCGCATCGCCTCCCGCGATCTGCGCAAGAAAGTCCAGCGCCTCCGGGTCGGCGGTGAGACGCATCCCGCCAAGGCCCCGCTCGTGGTCTATCAGCGCGCGCTCCAGCAGGTTGCGGACGGTTGCGTCGGAGAGGCGTTCAAAACGAAAAAGGCGTGAGCGGGAGAGCAGCGGCGCGTTGACCTCGAAGAACGGGTTCTCGGTCGTCGCCCCGATCAGGATAACGGTTCCGTCCTCGACGTGGGGCAGAAGCGCATCCTGCTGCGCCTTGTTCCAGCGATGGATCTCGTCGATGAACAGCAGAGTTCGCTTGCCCGAGATACGGCGGCGCTCCTTCGAGCCCGCGATCACCCTCCGTATGTCGGCCACACCGCTAGTCACCGCACTGAAGTTCTCGAAATGCCCCAGAGTTGCGCGGGCGATGATCTGCGCCAGCGTCGATTTGCCGCTGCCAGGCGGGCCCCAGAAAATGGCGGACTGAAGCTGATCGCGCTCTATTGAGCGCCGCAGCAGCGTTCCCGGCCCGACCACGCTCTCCTGCCCAACGAACTCCTCGAGGTTACGCGGTCGCATCCGAGCCGCGAGCGGAGCGTCTGCGCCTGGCTCGGGCGGCAGACTGGAGGAGCCCACGATATCCGAAGGCTCGAAAAGATTGTCCGCACCTTCAGACTTTGCCATAATATTTCACCTGCGGCCCGGTACGTTTCGGGCAGCCTGCGTGGATTGTACCTGCATCACGGAAATGAGTCAATCTGACATCCGATAACCATGTACCGTAAGTGGGGTATCATGGCCGTGGACACAAGGCGGGGACGGCGGCCCGTGCTGGACCTGATGGAGTGTCGGCAAAGTGATCTCCCCAATACGCCGAACTGCCAGGATCATAACCAACGATGCAAGCATTACCGGCCCCGAAACTAGAGGAAACATGATTTATGAATAGCGCATCTGCTCCGAATCCGTCAACATGGACGATCTGCATGCCGATCTATCCGAAAGTCGCTGTGCTGGACATCGCTGGCCCAGTGCAGGTGTTCGGAGTCGTGCCCGGGTTGAAGTGCCTACTGGTAGCGGCGGATAAGAACCCGGTGCAGACCGCCGAGGGGGTGCTGATTACGCCGGACGTCAGCTTTGCCGACTGCCCATCTTGCACTGTGCTGATGGTTCCTGGCGGCTCCGGCCAAGTGGAGATGATGGTCGATCCGGCCTATCAGGGGTTCTTGAAGACGCAGGCGGCGCAGGCCGAAGTCGTCTCCTCCGTCTGCGTGGGATCGCTGTTGCTGGCCGTCGCGGGACTGTTGGACGGCTATAATGCGACTACGCACTGGGCGGCATTGTCCTGCCTGCAGCTGTTTCCGGAGGTGCGCGTCATGCCCGGCTACCCCCGATTCGTGCGCGACCGCAATCGGGTCACCGGAGGCGGAGTCTCGGCGGGGATAGACGCTGCACTGGAGGTGGTACGGGGACTTGCTGGCGACGCAGTGGCAGATGAGGCGGAGTTGATCCTTCAGTACGTTTCCGAGCCGCCCTTCTGCCAAGGAGATCCACTGAAGGCCAACCCAGTGGTGCTCGACGCGGCAACGGATCGCCTCAAACCGCTTGAGCAGGCACGGCTGCAGCAGATCGAAAGATTGCTCGGGGATCACTCCGCCGCAGCGCATTGTATGTGAATTGAATTTAGGCGGAGGGAGCGGCGTCAGCGGTGGCGTTAGGAGCCACGCTCACTCACGCTTCGCTCTCTTGACCCACGACCTCCTCCGGGTGACGCGGTTGCATCCGAACCGCAGTCGGCGCGTCGGAGCCAGCTTGGGCTGCAGACTAGAGGAGTTCGCGATGTCCGACGCGACAAAAAAATTCTCGGCAGATTCATACTTCGCCACAGGCTCTCTCCCGCCCGGACAGCCCTCCTCCAGTTCCCACTCTCTTCGGGATCATGGCGTCGCTGTCGCAGGTACAATCGCTTCGGTCAGGCGCTCCCCCTCGCGCGGCGCGGTGATGGCGCGCGGCACGAATGGCAGTACTACGAAGATCAGGGCGGTAAAAATCGTGCTGACGGTCAGGGCGAGCGTAAACCCGCCCTTCTCGAACAGCCAGGAGCCGAATAGATCGCTGGTGTCCGCCGCAATCGCGCTGGCCGCTCCCACGAAGAGGAACGCCGCGCCCTCGAGTTCAGGCGGGCAGCACCGAATAAGAAGATCGTTGAAGGAGCAGAGGGCTACACTGAGGGAGACACCGGCCAGAAACGCGATGCCATAAGCCTGGGCCTGATTGTGGATCAGCAGGAACAGAGGGCAACCGATGACGCCCAGCAGCGTTCCCCAGTAGAGCAGAGGCCGCAGCGCAAGCCGTGTGCAGAGCAGGCTATAGCCCAAAGCAGAGACCAGGGTGCCAACTCCAATCAGCGCCATGCTGTTGCCATAGGCAGCCTCGGAGAGCTTGACCGTGTTCGTCAGGTAAAAGAACAGCGGAGTTCCCCATCCCGGCGCGAAAGCCCACAGGAAGACAATGATGGCAGGCAGATAGATGGCACGATGCCGGGCCAGTCTGCGCAGGGCTTGAAGCACATTTTCCGGGACGGTGCGAGTGACGGCCGCTTCGTGCGCGAAGGCGCTGCGAGGCTTGAAGAATCCGAGCAGCAGCATGGGCAGACACAGCGCGGCGGAGATTAGAAAGGCCATGTGTTGATGGGACTTGTCGGAGAGATGTCCACCGATCGCATTGGAGGCTATACCGACAAGACGCGGCACAACCAACAGAACAACAGCGAGCCTCCCTGCCATGCCGTTGTACTGCCCGATGGCGGTCAGAAGTCCGTTCACTGCCGCACCCAGCCAGATCGCAAACGTCGCAAAGAGCATCATGACGGCCAGCACACGCAGGTAGGTGAACGGCCCGAGCGAAAGCAGGAGTTCCGTCCCAGCCATCAGCAGCGGCAAAAACAGAAAATAGCCTCGATCTCCTCGCCCAAACGGACGCCAACGATCCCGCAAAAAACCGAACGCGAATCCCAAATAGGCAGGAATGTCCGTGAGCATGCCGAAGACGGACATCCACTGCGGCGACAGCTTCAAGCTGTTTTTTAAAATGAATTGAAGGGGAACACCGGAGACCCCGCTATTGCCGATAGCGAACAGCAGGAGCAGCAGTATCGCATAGCCGAGAACTCGCCAGGGGTGCGGAGAAGAGTCGGAAAGTGTCCCTTCATCAGCCGAAGGCTCGAAAAGATTGTCCGGCACTTTCGAATTTGCCATCAGTCCTCTCGCGTCATTTGATGATTTTCAGGATCTCCCGAAACTGTGGGGTTCCGGCACACTGCAGTAGTTCATAGAGCGCGGATTC
>JANXLO010000391.1 GCA_025355115.1 Chthonomonadaceae bacterium | reverse complement strand
TATGCGCGACAACAGCGGCCTGGCCGTGCCGGGCGACACCTATACGGTGGAAGTCCGTGCTCAGGACAGCGAAGGCCATACCATCCGGCAGATCGTTCCGCTCACAGTGACGGGACGCCGATAAGGAGCAGCGGAGCAGGGCTGCGGATGCAGTCCTGCTCCCGTTCCGCTGCCGCCGAAAAAAAGGAAGCAGGGATTAGTGTTCACAAGAGAGAATCAGGAAGATAATCCTGTGAAGCGGGACATAGCAGACAGGCCAGAGCCTGTACGAGGAAGGGAGCAGACGAAGAGATTGAAAACTATTCGTAGGAGTCCGATAACCCGCGCAACCGCCTTGCTTGTGACCCTGGCAATGGTCGCGCCGGCCCTTATGGGCGGGCGAGCGGCCAGAGCACAGTCGCAGCAGGCCACCCGGGTGATCATCGCAGACATCGTCAACAAATCACCCGGCGCCAGCCCGACACTGGGCATCACCGCGACGGCAGCAATCTACAACGAGATGGTCAACTCCGCGCAGGGACGCTACTCAGTCATACAGAATTCAGATGTGCTCAAAGAGGCTCAGTCGCTGGGCCTCAAGGTGCCCAGCAATCCGAACCAGCCCGCCAACTTTACTCTCTCCGACCTTAAGCGCATTGCGACGAACCTCAATGCAGAGGCCATCGTCGAGGGACAGGTTGCCGCAGGATCCGCGAAGAACAAAACCGTGCAGGTCGCGCTGCTCGCGAACATTCGCGAAGTCGCCTCCGATCAGTTCATCAACGGCGGCTACTCCAGAATGACCGTCTCGCCACGGCCCGGAGACACAAGCGATGCCGAAGAACTCATCAATAAAGGAGTCTCCGACGCAGCGCAGGATCTCGTGCGGCAGGTGCTCGGACGTCAGCTTGCCTCCGCCACTGTCATCGGCATCGAGACCAACACCGTCATCCTGAACAAGGGCATCCGGGACGGAGTGCATGTCGGCGACAACATCGTGATTCTCCGCGA
Organism: Chthonomonadaceae bacterium; assembly: GCA_025355115.1. Lineage (GTDB taxonomy): Bacteria > Armatimonadota > Chthonomonadetes > Chthonomonadales > Chthonomonadaceae > JANXLO01. Next base: position 7,703 of record JANXLO010000391.1, on the reverse strand, counting down.
AGGCGCCGGCGGCAAGAAGACCAGAGTCGGCTCAGTTAAAGTCGCTCGTGCCTATCCCACCGATTCCGAGGCAGAGATCATCTCCAATCCCGGCGGCATCACTCCCGAGGACGGCGCGAGAGTCGTCTATCAGCCACCGGTAGAGATCGTCTCGATTACCACCATCAAAGACACGAGCAAGGGTGCATCATTTAATTTGAGTGCCATCGGCGCCACCGTCTCCGTCATCGCGCTCGGCGTTCTGGTAGCCTCCGCCTCCCGCGGCGGTCAGACCTCGACGACAGGCGTGACGGCAGAGGCAGGCGTCCAGAACAATGCTCCGATCGTGCGCGTTCGCTGGAGCGACAATATCTTCGGTCAGGGCAACGTGCAGCAGTACAAGATCTACCGCGAGCCGGACTTCCCCTTCGGCCAGTCCACTGGCGGCGGCAACAATGGCGGCGGCAACAATGGCGGCGGCGCCCCCCCCATCGGAGTCCAGTCGTCAACCGTGCATGAGTTCTTCGATCATGGATCTCCCTTCTTCCCCTACGCCACGGGGCTCGCTCCACTGGTCGGAACCGGCAACGGCAATCCCCCCGGCGGCGGCGGCAATAATGGCGGCGGCAATAACGGCGGCGGATGCAGCTCTCAAACCGTCGCGGTCACGCTCGACACCGGGTTCAAGCCGGGCTCCAGCTACCACTACCTCGTCACAGCCATCATCCTGCGTCAAACTCCGCAGTCCGGAGGCGGAGGCAACAATGGCGGCGGCAACAATGGCGGCGGCAACAACGGCGGCGGCAATAACGGCGGCGGCAATAACGGCGGCGGCAACAATGGTGGAGGCAACAACGGCGGCGGAAATAATGGCGGCGGCGGCAACGGCGGCGGCGGCGGCTCGGAATGCATCGAAACCGATCCATCGCGCTCCGGGCAGTCCACTCCAATAAACCCGGTTCTGCTGACCTCACCGGCGAACAACACGGCGTCCGTCAATGTGCGCCAGTTCGCTCCGCAGTTCACAAGCCGAAACGGGGCGGATGTCTTTCAGATCGAAGTCTCTCCGGATCGCACGTTTATGAATCCGAGCCTGATCTTCCGACAGCAGCTCATCTCCTCCGCCCCCAACGCGGATGGCGTAGCTCAGACCACTCTGAACCCAATCGATCTCACTCAGTCGCCTGAGCTCATGCGCAACTCCGCATTCAATGCGTTCGTTGCAGCTAGTCAGTGCAACACCCGACCAGCAAGCGGCGCTGGCGGCGCAGTAGCTCCGACGCTCTACTACCGAGTAGGCGCAAGGCACGATGGCGACACACCCGGCCCGATCCATGCCATCACCATGAACAGCTCCGATTCGGATAAGACGTTCCGTTTCGTCTACAGCCAGGTGTTCGCATTCACGCCAGCTCCCCTGCCTCCCTGCCCGCCTGGCAACCCCAGCCGGACAGCGGCTCTGCTCAATACGGTGTACACTAGCGGAACCAGAGCGGCCCTTTCGCTTCGGCCCGGTCAATCATCGCGCGGCGCTGCCTCACTGCACACCACCGTTCAAAGCCCTCAGGACATCCTGATGGGCGGGAGACGGAAGCGCAACTAGCTGACCGAGACCTTGAGAACGGAGCCGCGCTATCTCGCGCGGCTCCCCGATATCCCTCATATCTATTCTTTATTCCGGTCTCGCTCCCTCCGCGTAGACAAAAGACGTATGGCGGCCTGATTTTGCGCCGTCCCGGACCAGGAGTTAACTCATGAACAAACGACCAAAGTACTCTAATCTGACCCGGATACTGCTTGCCTCGGCATCAGTGTGGATGGGGGGGGCGGTGTCCGCAACCGCGCAAGCTCCGATTGCCAAGTTCAAATCCGGAGATATCCTTGTTGTGGTTCAGCCTGGTACACAGCAGGCAGGGCTTGATGCTCTGGCTGCGAAAATACAGGCAACTCAGATTCAATACGTCGGTTTTTCCGACATCTATCTTATGACGCTGCCCGCCGCGCGCAAAACCGACCCTGAAACTTTGAGCGCTGTCACCGCACTCAAAAACGATCCGACCGTGCGCTGGGTGGGAACTAATGATTACCCTGTGAAAAAGCAGGCACCTAAGACCAATCCAAATGACCCACGGTTCGCTAACGGTGATCAGTGGGGCCCGAAAATAATCCGACTGCCGGAAGCTTGGACCTTATGGAAGGGCGCGCTTGGCGTGAATGTCGCTGACATAGATGACGGATTCTCGCCTGCGCATGAAGATATGGTTGGCCGCTATGACAAAGGAAGCATGAATTTCGAAGTCACGCCTCCAGACGGCAATCTGCTTGCCGGAAACCATGGCTCGCATACCAGCAGCATAATGGTAGCAAACACCAACAACAGTATCGGAATGGCAGGCGTTCTGTGGCAGGGAAACTGTGTCGCACTCAAAACGCTTAACGGGCCAGAGTCGGCCACTCTAGCGGCCTACGCTTATCTGCATGCGGATAAAATGGGAATGGACACGCTGAAGGTCGTTGCTCTCAATATGAGCTATGGCTTTCCGCGCGACTCAACCAACATTAATGATCCTGAATTCATCGCGACTAAAATGCTGGACGCCGATGGAATTATCTGTGTGGGCGCGGGAGCAGAGAAGGGCGGCCCATCGCAAATGTCCAATGTTCCCAACGGCTATCCGCATGTTCTCAACGTGATTGCCGGAGATCAAAACGGCGGGCTCTCAAGCTTCAATCTGACGGGCGTTGATCCGTACGGAACCAAGCCGCGCATCGATCTAGTTGGACCAGGCGGAGACGAGAGCGGCGGGCAGGGCGACGTGCTTGGGGTGTCCGACAACTCGAACGGCTATAACTTCGAGGCAGGCACGTCCTTTGCAGCTCCGTATGCGTGCGGAGTCGTGACTCTGCTTCGTTCCGTGCCTGGGGTAACCAAAGCACAGGCCGTGAACGCATTGTTGAAAGGCGCCAATCACACCGGACTGACTACCGTCCCGGATTCGCTGTTCGGCTACGGGTATCTGGATGCCTACAAGTCACTTTCGATGGTGTCTGTGAGCGTCGTGATTGAAGATCCGATAGGCATAAATGGCGCGGGGACCTCGACCGATCCCTCCGGCCTGCCGCCGCCTCCAACGGAATCGTTGAAGCCGACGCTGCGTTTCATGATCAACAACGTGCCGCTGGATCAGCTGACGATCACCATCGATCCTGGCACACCTCAGCAAGTGATTCTCACCTCAGCATATCTGAAGGACCACATCGAATCCGGCAACACCACTGGAGCATCGCCACAGTACGTCGTCTCTTTCCGGTATGCCTTCAAAAATGAGGCGCCATTCACGCACAAGATCGTAATTTCAGGCGCCAATCCTAATACAGGGACAACATCGTCCGACACCAGGACGTTCACGATTCAATCGCACGTCATTCCCTCCGGCGTCTCGTTCATCTCGATACCCTACTACGAGAACTTGGAAGACGCGCTGAATATTACACCACCTGTCACAAAGGTGCGCGATGCGACGGAGGTTCTCGGCAGCAATGTGGTTCTGTCACGTTGGCTCTACGTGCCTTCAAAAGACAGCAGCGGCAACACAACCGTGACGGGTACTTACGCATTTTTCGGCAACGGATTGAAGGATCCTGATGCATCACTCCACCCGCCGGACTTTACGCCTGTCCCGGACAATCCATCCTTGCCAAGTGATGTCACTCCGCTCGGTGTTGGGTACTTCATCAACGCGCCCGGCCCTGTGCAAGTAGTTACATTCGGGCAGTCTTTCGACACAAGCTCGTTCCGTATTCCTCTGCATGAAGGCTGGAACATGGTAGGAAATCCCTACAGATTCTCCATTCCGTTTGAAGGACTGCTCTTCCAGGATCTCGCCGGAACTAGGTTGACTGCAGAGCAGGCAGCCGACAAGAATCTGATCCTGCCATTCGTCTACCGGTATGTCGCCGGTCAGTATCAGTTCGAGCGTCTTCCGGCAGGTAATCTACTCGCTTGGGAAGGGCAGTGGATCTTCGTCGTGCCTCAGAACCCGTTGAAGCTGCGCACTGACACAGTGATAACGATGATCACGACGCCGATCGCGGTGTCTGGATTCAGCGGACGAAGCGTGAAGTCAACGCGGGCCGCGAGCTCGAAAAGCAAGCCTGCCTCACTGACATCCACTCCGAAAATGACAGGCGAAGGCAACTGGGCTGTTCAACTCCAGGCTAGCAGCAGCAGCCTGCATGATGGCTTCAACTTCGTCGGCATCACTCGCTCCGCAGCGGAGAGCACGCGGTCTCTTGTTCCCAAACCCCCGCACCCCGCGCCCTACGTGACCCTGGGGCTTACCCATAAAGGCGGCAACGGAGCAATCTACGCGCAGGATCTTCAGCAGGCGGGCGGCGTGAAGACCTGGGATGTCGTCGTGATGACTGACCAGCCGAATACGGACATTACTCTGCGATGGCCCAACATAAGCACACTGCCGAAGAACTATCGTCTGACTCTGCAGGACAAGGCGACTGGACTGGAGATCGACCTGCGCCATCAGGCCTCCTTCCTGTTCAACTCAGGGCACGAGGCCGGGACGCGTGCTTTCGTGCTCACGGCGCATCCCGCCAACTCCTCCGGGAGAGCGGTGCTGACGAACATATTCGTCAACCCGCCGCGCAGTGTGGGCAGCCGAGCGGCAGGCGCCTACGAAATCGGGTATACTGTCTCTCAGGACGTGCGGGTTGAAGTGGCCGTCATGGGCTACAATGGCCAGACGCTCTCGCAAGTCGGCGCAACTCGCGCCGTCAGCAGCGGCGATAATCACCTGACCTGGAATGGCCGAGACGCCAAGGGCGCGGCTGTCCCCGGCGGCACGTATCTGCTTCAACTTAAGGCGATCACCACCGACGGCGCGGTCACACGAGAGATTCGTCCGCTAGTAATCACGGGACGATAGCAGGATGAAGAGCCTGAAGCCCCGCGAGTGGACTTCAGGCTCAAGCGCCCGTTCCGGCGCTGAGCGGCATTTGGCTCGAGAATGGGAGAGTGATTCCGAGCCAAAGCCTTCAGACGCTAGTGCGGGATGGCGAAACAAGCAGTCCCCCCACGGCATCCCCCGCCGAAGTCGCCCCGATCCGTCTGGGTGGAAAGGCGGTTGACTGCCTTTCGAGCCAGACAGACGGCTCATACGCTCTGGTATGGTGGCTCCCCCGGCCATACCCACATAGATTAAAGTTCACAGGGAGGACTTCCTCATGGGGTGGAATTCTGTTTTCACAAGCCGCGTCAAGAGCCTTTGCAGTCTCGCCTTAGTAAGCGCGACTCTTGCCCTTGCCGGATCTAGCGCGCAAGCTCAGGGATTCCCCGGTGCCGCTTGCACACCATCTACTATAGACGACTGTTTTGCCAGTCTATGCAACAACTATCTCTGTCTGGAACTTGGGTTCGGCAAAAACGTGGCTGGGTCATTTGGCCTTATCAGCACCGCCGGAAGCCCGGTTGATCCTGGCGGCGCTGGATTTGGAAACCTGCTGCTATGGCCAGCTCCCCTTGTCCCTAAAGACGATCCGCCATTCTTCGGCGTATTCTACGGATCCTGGCTGTTCGTCCGCATCGACGGCGGCGCTGGCGGTTTAGCCGGATTGACGGGCACGGGTACAACTGGCACAGGAACCAAGGGCGGAGACTACATTTTCGGAGACCAGCGGACAGGCATCTGGCTGACCTCGCCCAGAGTCGTCGGCAATCATATGGAAGCACGATGGCAGTCGATCAAGCATAAAGTTGACGCAGCTGGCGGCGGGTTCGATGCCACTTTCGATCCTCAAGTCGAGATCGATATGGTCGCTACGTTCGTTCATGACACTGTGCGCTTTCAGTTCGACATCGTCAATAACAGCGCTGGCCAGTCACATACGGTAGGACTTGCCTTCGTTCAGGACATCAACGTTCAGCCAACCACGAACTTCACTAAAGAGCTGGACGGCCCGCTCCGTCTGCCAAATCAGCCATATCTTCACCATGAAGCCCTGCTTACAGGCGGACAGGTTCCGGATCGGTGGGAGACCTCCTCGCTCATCAATCCGGCTACCGGTACACAGCCTGCTCAGATCCACGGTCTGCGTGGAACTCTTAGGCCAGCATCCAGTTCTCAGGATGAGCCAACGCCTCCTTCTCGATTCGCCTATGGACGAACATCTATTCTGGATGCGTTTCTCGTGCTGAACGGTGCTAAAGTGCGCAACTTCGATCAGGTCTGGAATTTTGTACCTAACCCGAACATCGTGCTCGATAGCAGCGTATCCGCTCAGTCGACAGACGCCTCTGTCGTCGTCTTTTGGGACGAGCAGGCAGTGGCACCGGGTCAGGATTTGAAGCGAGTGACGTACGTGGGAAACGCGGACGCTGAAAACAATTTCGGCTTTCCTCTGTCCCTAAGCGTGAGTGGACCTGCCGCTCTAAGCTATACCACCGACCGCACAAACCCAAACAACATCGTTGCTACTGCGACGCCAAATCCATTCACCATCTCCGCATTCGTGCAAAATTTGACTGATCTGTCCCAGTCTGGTGGTCTCAATATCGGGCCTGTCAATCTGTTCATCGATTTGCCGAAAGGGCTGATTCTCGCGCCTGGTGAGTCTGCTACAAAGACCATTTCGAGTGTCGGTGCCGGCTCCGAAGGCAGCACGAGCTGGAGCGTAAAGCCTGATCCAACTGCTAAAGTCAGTGGAACACTGCGTTATACTGTGACTGCTTCGCCAAATCTGGGTAATGGCAAAAGCGTGCAAAAGACCATTGAAGTCCCCGCACCTGCTGCCTTCACACTGAAAAGCAATACAACTACTCAGGGCCTCTTTACGATGCTGTCATTTCCACTGCTCTTCGGCAGTGCGGCACCGTCCGACATTCTCAGTCTTCCGACAAATCCTCCGGTCATTGATAATGTCCGCTTCAATCCGATCACAGGGCATTACGAGTCACAGAACACCTGGGAGATAGGTAAGTCATACTGGGTGCGCAGCCAGTTGCCTGCCGACCAGTCATTCACACTTGATAGTTCGAGGTTCCCACCGCTAGATAATCAAGTGCTCCCGACGTCTACGACCCTGAAGATCAACTATCCCCAGGGATGGAATCAAATCGGAAACCCTTACGTCTATGGATTCAAGTTCTCGGAACTAAAGGTTTTCGATACGGACAGCCTTCAGCTTTTGAACATCGAAAGCGCTTCGGATTCCTTGCACCAGTGGGTGCTACCCGCGATCTACAAGTACGACACCAGCGATCCTAATCCGGCTAACTGGCACTATCAACTGCTGGACAACTTTGGCTTTGTGATGGCGCCTTACGAAGGGTATTGGATGCTGGTCAAAAAGCCCAATCTCCAGTTCATCTTCCCAGGCGTCGACACTCCCGGCGGACAGGTGACCCGAGCAGCGCTAATCGGAGCAGGAATCGGATCACGGCAGGCCAAGGGCGCGCCCGACAACTGGAAACTTCAGCTGACGGCTCGCAACTCGATGAGCACTGATGTGGCGAACATCGGCGTTGCCCCCAATGCGACCAACAATGAGGACAGCTTCAAGTTCGGCAAGCCGCCTGCTATGGGAAACACGGTCGAGCTGAATATTGTCCACACAGACTGGAAGAATGGCATCCTGATGCAGGATCTGCGCGCTCCCGGCAACACCTCCAAGACATGGGATGTCGTCGTGAAATCGCCGAAGCCGAACGA
>JANXLO010000387.1 GCA_025355115.1 Chthonomonadaceae bacterium | reverse complement strand
GATGGCGAGCGGGAGATCGAAGCGCTCGCGGGCGTCGCGCAGAATATCCAGGTAGGCCAGGCCGGGCTTCACCATGAGAATGTCCGCGCCCTCCGCGACATCGAGCTCCATTTCGCGCATCGCCTCGCGGCGATTGGGCGGATCCATCTGATAGGCGCGGCGGTCGCCGAACTGAGGGGTGCTATCTGCCGCCTCGCGGAAGGGGCCGTAGAAGCCACTGGCATATTTCGCGCTGTAGGCCATGATTGGCAGGTGAGAGTAGCCGCCTGCGTCGAGCGCTTTCCGGATCGCACCAACCCGCCCGTCCATCATGTCGGAGGGAGCGATCACGTCCGCGCCAGCCTCAGCGTAACAGACGGCGGCCCGGCTGAGAAGTTCAAGCGTAGGATCGTTTGCCACCTCGCCGTCCCGAATCACTCCGCAGTGCCCATGCGAGGTGTACTCACAGAGACAGACGTCGGGGACGATCATCATACTATCACCGACGACTCTCCGCACCGCACGTATCGCCTGGGCCACTATTCCATCTTCGGCATAGCCTCCGCTGCCCACCTCATCCTTGGCGGCAGGAATGCCGAATAGCATGATCGCAGGCAGCCCCAGCGCGGGAAGCTTCTCCACCGTGCGGCAAAGATCGCCCAAGGTATAACGGAAGACTCCGGGCATCGAGGAGATTTCTCGGCTCTCGCTCTCCGCGGTCACGAACATCGGGTAGATCAGATCGTCCGGAGTGACGATGGTTTCCCGCACCATGCGTCGAAGCACATCGGTGCGACGAAGTCTGCGCGGGCGATGAAGAATCTCAGACATGAGGCGGACTCCACAGAGTTTCAAGGGCCGTCGCCAGCCCTGGTATCGTATGCTCGTCTGCGACAAGGTCAACGACAAGGCCGAACTCACGGGCGGCAGCGGCGGTCACGGGGCCGATCGCGACGATTCTGGTCTTTCCGACAGTCTCAGCCAACGATTGTGACGGGATGGAGACGGCCAGCGCGAAATTTTGGACGGTCGAGGCGGAGGTGAAGGTAATGGCATCCACTCGCCCTTCATTCAGCAGCCTGCGCATCTCTTCGCCGCTCTCGCTGTCGTACAGTGTCTCGTAGACCGGCAGCACATCGACCACTGCTCCTCGAGCGCGCATCTGCTCGGGCAGGGTCTCGCGTCCTTCCAGGGCGCGAGGGAACAGAATACGTTTGCCGGACATCTCCGGATCGGGCCACTGACCAAGCACCGCTTCTGCAACGGCCTCCGTAGGCACGAAATCGGCTCGGATGCCCAGATGACGGCGCACCGCATCCGCTGTGGCAGGCCCGATGGCCGCCAGCTTAATTCCGTGGAAAGCACGCGCGTCCAGGTTGAGCTTGGAGAGCCGCTCCGCGAAGATGGGGACGGCATTGATGCTGGTAAACAGCACCCAATCGTAGGTCGAGAGATTGCCGAGCGCCTCATCGATGGCGGTGCAGTCCTCGAGAGGAGCGATCCGGATGACAGGGAACTCGACCGCCTCCGCGCCTTTCGCTCTCAGCAGTTCAGAGAGTTCACTCGCCTGCTCCCTGGCTCTCGTGACTAGAATCCGTTTGCCGTTTAGCGGGCTGGTGGTCAGGCTCTCGAACCACTGGAGGGCAGGCCGAAGCTTCACCACCTCACCTACGACGCAGACGGCGGGCGGGGTCAGACCTGCCTGCCTGACATCCTCGACGATAGTTGCCAATGTTCCGGATACTACTCGCTGCTGCGCCCAAGTTCCCCACTGCACCAGCGCGACCGGCGTTTCGGAGTCGCGCCCGTTCTCCTGTAGCCTGGACGCGATCTCAGGTAGCGCCTCAACTCCCATTAGGAAAATTAGCGTGTCCGCGGCATGAGCGATATGCACCCAGTTGCGACGGCCCTCCGCCTCCCCTGGTGCGCGTGTTCCCGACTCGCGCGCATCGTCCCGCTCATGGCCGGTGATGACGGCGAAGGATGAGGCGGCATCACGATGCGTCACAGGAATACCCGCATAGGCGGGCGCGGCGATAGCAGAGGTGACGCCGGGCACGATCTGGAAGGGAACGCCCGCCGCGCGGCACTCCTCCGCCTCCTCGCCTCCACGGCCGAAGACGAACGGGTCCCCGCCCTTAAGCCGCGCCACTGATCTGCCCTCGAGGGCGTTCGCGATCAGAAGCGCGTTGATGTCCGGCTGACGCATAGCGTGCTGCGCACTTGCTTTGCCGACATATATCTTCTCCGCGCCTCTGCGTGCATGACTGAGCAGGGAGGGATGCGCCAGCCGGTCATAGACAACGACGTCGCAAGTGCTCAACAGCTCCATGCCACGCACGGTGATGAGCCCCGGATCGCCCGGCCCGGCTCCTATGAGGTAGACGGTTCCAATACGAGGTGTTGATTCGAGAGTCATAGGTCGGGTATCCGCCAGTCGATCGGCAGTTCGCCCGATGCGGTCAGAAGTGAGTTGATTTTCGAGAATGGCTTGCTGCTGAAGAATCCGCTGTGCGCGGATAGTGGAGAGGGGTGGGCGGACTGCACTACGCTATGCCGTCCCGTATCGATGAGGGGGAGTTTTTTCTGCGCATAGCCACCCCACAAGACGAACACGACGGGCGACTCCTTAGCGCTAACTTTGCGGATGATCGCGTCCGTGAAGGTTTCCCAACCCTTGCCCTTGTGCGAGTTTGGCATGTGCGCCCGAACCGTCAACACGGCATTGAGCATGAGGACGCCCTGCTTCGCCCAGGGAGTGAGGCAGCCGTTGTTCGGGATCTTGACGCCGAGATCGGACCGCATCTCCTTGTAGATATTGAGCAGGGAGGGGGGAGGTGGAACACCGGGGCGCACGGAGAAGCATAGCCCGTGCGCCTGACCCACGTTGTGGTATGGATCCTGACCGAGCAGAAGCACCTTCACTTCGTCGTACGGCGTATAGGCGAGGGCTTTGAAGATGTCCTGCTCCGGCGGGAAAACCAGGTTCTCTTCGCGCTCTCTCTCGACGTATTCTTGCAGCTTATGAAAATAGGGCAGGCTGGTCTCTTCGCCTATCGCTGCCTGCCAACCCACTGGAATCTCTACGTTCACTACTCCAACTCCCCCGCCTCGATCACGGTATCGTGTCGCTCGGTCTCAAGAGTCTCCGGGTAGTCGAGAATAGAGTGCAAGCCCCGACTTTCATGCCTTCTCAGTGCCGACTCGACTATGAGCATGCCGACGGTCGCGATGTTCTTAGTTTCGCAGGCCGCGACGGTATCGGGCTCACCCTCTAATGCTTTGCGGATGCGCGCAAGCTCGCGCTTCGCGCTCTGGAGCTCGGCGGTCGTGCGGACGATTCCTACATTCCGCTGCATAAGGCGGCGGACGCTCTTCCAAAGAGGATCGATTGTTGCTTCGGTCAAAGAGACGGGATCGGCGCAGTGGCAGGGTTGACCCTCGGGGAGGGAGGAGGTCTGATGGAGGAGTGTGTGCCGGGCCGCCCGGTAACCGAAGACCATCGCCTCCAAAAGTGAGTTAGAGGCAAGGCGGTTCGCGCCATGCACTCCGGTGCAGGCCACCTCTCCCGCCGCATAGAGGCGCGGCAAGTTGGTGCTGCCTTCAAGATCGGTGGCGACGCCTCCGCACTGGTAGTGCTGCGCGGGAACAATGGGGATCGGCTGCCTGGTGATGTCGATGCCCACGCTCAGGCAGCGCTCGTAGACGGTCGGGAAATGCTCGCGCAGGAAGACCGGGTCGAGATGCGTGGCGTTGAGATAGACGCAGGGGACATCCAGCCGCTTCATCTCACTGACGATGGCCCGGGCAACGATGTCCCGGGGCGCGAGCGCGCCTAGCGGGTGATACCTCTCCATAAAGGTTTCACCATTTTCATGCTGAAGGATGCCGCCCTCGCCGCGCAGAGCCTCGGTGATCAAAAATGCGCGCGCTTTCGGGTGATAGAGGGTGGTAGGGTGAAATTGAATGAACTCCATGTTCGCGATCCGTGCGCCTGCTCGCCAGGCGATCGCCACGCCGTCGCCCGTCGCGATGATGGGGTTGGTGGTGTGCAGGTAGACCTGGCCGCAGCCTCCGGTGGCGAGCAGAGTGGCGCGGGCGCGGAAGGTGCTACGCTCTCCGGTCTCGCCGTCGAGCGCGCAAGCTCCCGCGCACACTCTGCCCTCGGCCGTCTCCATCATGAGCAGGTCGGTGACGAAAAGATGTTCACGGACGGAGATGCGCGGCTCGGCCTTGACGGCCTCGAGCAGTGTGCGCTCGCACTCCCAGCCAGTGTAGTCGGCAGTATGCACGATTCGATTGCGCGAATGCCCGCCTTCCCGGCCGAGCGAAAGAACCTCAAGCCCTTCCGGGCTGGTCTCCGTGTTGAACTGCGCGCCGAGCGTCATGAGGTGCCGTATGCGCTCCGGTCCCTCCTGGACCAGCGCGTCGACCGCGTCCTCATGGCACAGGCCGGCACCTGCGATGAGAGTATCGCGCTTGTGCAGAGCGAACGAATCGTTCTCCGCCAGCACTCCGGCGATGCCGCCCTGTGCCCAACTGCTGTTGGCGTCCGTCCGGTTCTTTTTTGTCAGGAGCGCGACAGTGCCGAACTCCGCGACAGTAAGCGCATAAGTCAATCCGGCAAGCCCGCTGCCGATCACAAGAAAGTCAACCTCGACACTCATGAAATCCGTCAGCCTTTCAGCAGATCGCGTCCGCCGCTCTCGAGCAGAGCCGCGCCTAGTTCCGCACCAATTTGTTTCGCATCAACAGCACGCCCCATGCGCTCGGATCGAACAACGCGGGAGCCATCCGGCGCTGCGATGAGCCCGACGATGTGGAGGCTCTCCCCATCAATGGTGGCAAGTGCGCCTGCGGGGAGAGTGCAGCCGCCTCCTAAAGCATTCAGAAATTCTCGCTCCGCCGTGACGGCAGCTGCGGTCGCCATATCATGCAACGGCTGGAGCAGGCGCAGAATGGAATCGTCTCCCTTTCGAGTTTCAAGTGCCAGTGCGCCCTGACCTGCGGCAGGGACACAGACATCGACGCCCAGTCGCTCTGTTATTCGCTCCGACAACCCAAGACGATTTAGCCCCGCGACGGCCAGCAATATCGCGTCGTATTCGCCGCTGTCGAGCTTGCGGAGGCGCGTGTCAAGATTGCCGCGAAGCTCCTCCAGCCGAAGATCGGGACGAGCCGCACGCAATTGAGCCTGCCTGCGCAGGCTGCTTGTGCCGACGACCGCGTTGAGAGGAAGCTGTGTGAAGTTAAGGTCATTTCGGGATAGCAGGGCGTCGAAGGGGTCTTCCCTGGCGGGGATACAGGAGAGCTCCAAGCCATCTGGAAGCTCCGACGGCATATCCTTCAGGCTATGGACTCCGACATCGATGCCTCCGTCCATCAGCGCCTGCTCAATCTCTTTTACAAACATGCCCTTCGTGCCGACCTGTGCGAAGGGTACGTCGCGCCTCATGTCCCCTGTCGTCTGAATGATGTGAGTTTCGACGACAAGCCCGGGATTTGACGTGCGAATAGACTGCACGACCATCTCGGTCTGAGTCCGAGCCAGCAGGCTGCCCCGCGTTCCTATTCTAAGTCTGCTCGATGTGTCGCTCAACGATTTGCCCCTGACTTTCCTACGGATGGAGCAGGCCATAAATTGCAGGAGAGCGGCTTGCAAAACGTCATCGCTTGCGCCTCTGGGGCACCACGATGGTGAGCGTCAGATCGGCTCGGTTCCGGCTGACCACAAGCAGAGGATCGTAGGTATAAGGCTTTTTCGGATCCCACAGCCCGTTGGAGAGGAGGGTGCGCTCGGCGTCCTCACGGCGTCCGGGCTTCTGCTCTTTCTCGGCGTAGGCAAGGACGCTGATAGTCTGGTCGTCGTGCGCGAATTTCTTGTCCACAGTGAAATCGCCCTCGTACTCGCCATCGCCAGTCGGCTTTAGTTCCCAACGCTGACCCGTGTAGTTGTTGCGGGCGACTACGACGGCGTAGACGACAGGATCAGGAGGGGTGAGAAGCCTGGCGGTGATATGGACGACTTGCCCAGGTTCTGCGAGGCTCGGCTCGAGACGGGCATGGGTGAAGTGCAGGTACTCGGTCTGAAATTTGGAGGGCCGGTCGGAGTCTACGGACGTCAACTGAATCGGGTCAAGCCATGCGGCGAGTGTCTTATGCTGTTTGCCTCCCAGGCGCAGCGTCTCCTCCTGAAGCCAGTAGATGCGGCCGATCTCCACCAGATCGTTGGAGTGGGGAGCGACCACTTTGATAAGCAGCACGCCGGGCTGCTTCCTCAGTTCAGTCGGGACGATGCGGCGAGAGCGCGGTGTGAGCATTGTGAGAGCCTTGTCCGCAACTGCCGTTCCGGCGGAGATGCCGCCTTTCGTCAGGGGATCGCCAAAAGAGGATGATTCGGCAGAGGCAACGGCATGAATTCCAGCCCGGATCGGATTGTTGATGAATCCAAGCGCGTCTCCGGTAAGCCGAACCGCCCCGGTGAATACCTCGGCGATGAAGCCTTTTCCCTTTTTGTGCTCCAGGTGCAGGGCGTGCCTGGGGACAGCGAGGGCATAGCTCCCCTGTCTGTCCGTGCGAGTGTAGTCCACGACCTTGTTCGAGTCGTCGTAGACCGCCACGAAGGCATTGGACATCGGACGCCCGTTCGCATCGAGCACTTTGCCGGTCGCCCAGACATACTCTGCAGCGTTCGCTCGCACCCCGCAGCACAGCGAAATCGCCGCTATCAGACCTGCCGCGATCATGCCTCTGGATATTATCAACTGGTCTCTCCTCACAGTAGTTCCGCCTCTCTCACATACTGCATCAGCCGAAAAGTTTACGCATCATATCGACTACGCAAATCCATGCCGCACTCCATTGCAGCCGAATTACTGGCTTCCTTCCTTAGTCACCAGACTGCTGTCATCGCCGCTCCAGAAGGGATCGTTCGGGTGATTCAGCACGACTTTGGCGTCAGTCAGCCCTGTGATCATCATGATTTTGCCTTTAGGATCAGCGGGGACGATGAAGAACGACGGAGTCTGCTTCATATTATTGATCTGACCGATATAATGATCCTTCTGCACTAGTTTGCTCAGTTCGGGATCCATCATATCCTTCTTGAACTTCGCCGTATCCACGCCAATTGCCTGCGCCCAGGCGGGAAACCGCTCGGGCATGAACCCTTCGACGTCCATCTCCTTTTGATGCTCGAACACCGAATCGTGCATTTGCCAGAACTTGCCTTGACGCCCCGCCGCCTCCACCGCTACCGCCGCCTGTAGCGACCATGGGAACTTGCCTAGCGGATAGTTACGGAAAGCGAGTCGATAGCGATCCGGATACCTTTTCAGGAGCGAATCCATCTCTGCACTGGCCTCCTGGCAATGCGGACACTGATAGTCCGCGAACTCCACAATCGTGTATAAAGCGTCCGGCTTTCCCTTGTAGTCCAGCCCGTCACGCAGCAGCTCTTCCCTAGGATGAACGGATATAGGATGGATCAGTCCTTTCGGAACGGCCGCGAACTCCTTATGAATCAGCTGCCATTGAAACATCACGGCAGGCGCATAGACGAACGAGAGCATGACCCCGATGAACAGCACCACCGCCGTCAGCATCTTTTGCTCGCCGGTAATCGCACGGCCGAGGATGAGATGGTCGTAGGCGCTGACCAGGAAGATCGCCGTCACGGTGAGGGCGGAGGCGAAGCACCATGGGCAGAACGTCATTAGCTCGAAAAGAGAGGTGTATTGGAGCCACCAGGAGATGCACAATGCGAGCAGGGATATTCCGAACAGCGTTGCACCTAAATGCTTATCATTCAGCCCCTCCCCGTCGTTCTCCGCCTTGCTCCGTGCGCGCAGGATACAAATGCCCGCCAGAGTAATATACATGCCAAGTCCAATTATCGAGGTCGGGATCGGCCCCACTTTTCCATACTTGCTCTCAATAGTTCCGTGACAGTCGCCGCCCACTGCTCCGCATCCTATTTCAGCTGCGGGAACGAAATGCTCATAGGTGAGCACGAGGGCGATAAGGCAACCCAGGAGAGTTAGGGCAAGCGTAATTTTGTTGAGAAGTGCTCTGCTCATAATGAAGTCGATACCTTTGTGCCGGACTGTCTGCCGAGTCAGGCTTGATGATACGGGATGCGCTTTCGTACGTTGCTCGACAGGCTGCCGAAGGATGAGGAAAAGTTCGGTTCCACTCATAGTTCGGAGGTTTTGGCGGCAGGAGTTCCCGATCAGACCACTTTGACAAAAAGAAGACTGATTTCATTATATCACGCAACCCGCATAGTCGGGCAAATCGTATCAAAAGGAAAGAGGGAGGACGCCGAATTCAGCGCGTCCTCCCTCGTTTCAGGTGCTCATTTGTCCGTCGGTCAAAGGGATTTAAGAGAGAAATACCAGTCCTTGACATCCACACTTGAGTCCTGCATTCGCTTGTCCGCGCCCTCTGCGGTCAGCGGGGCCGGAACGATGACTTTTTCGCCCGGCAGCCAGTTGCATGGGGTCGAGACGCCGTTCTTATCGGTGGTCTGAAGCGCCGTGACGAGCCGGACGATCTCATCGACATTTCGCCCATTGGAGAGAGGATAGTAGATCATCGCTCGCAGTACGCCCTTGTCATCGATGACGAATACGCAGCGGACTGTGGCAGTGCTGCTGGCTCCCGGATGCACCATGCCGTAGAGCAGGGCCACCTTCATGTCGAGATCCGCGATCATCGGGTAGGGGATTTTGACGCCGAATATCTGCTCCATGCTTCGCGCCCAGGCGATGTGGGAGTAGACGCTATCGATGCTCAGGCCAAGCAGCTGCGTGTCGAGCTTCTTGAAATCTTCGGCGCGGCGTGCGAACTCGACCAGTTCCGTTGTGCAGACGGGCGTAAAGTCTGCCGGGTGCGAGAACAGCACTACCCATTTGCCTTTCAGACTGGAGAGCGTGAGAGGGCCGTGAGTGGTCTGCGCCGTGAAGTCCGGGGCCGGTTCATTCAGACGCGGAAGAGAGCGCGGCGCTGCCTGTGTGGTTTCTTCCGACATGGTTACCTTCTCCTTCGGTTCTCGTGAATAGTCTTCCAATCCTGTCTCTGGAAGCGCGGAACCGCAAAAAACGC
This sequence comes from Chthonomonadaceae bacterium, assembly GCA_025355115.1. Lineage (GTDB taxonomy): Bacteria > Armatimonadota > Chthonomonadetes > Chthonomonadales > Chthonomonadaceae > JANXLO01. The sequence goes on along the minus strand of JANXLO010000387.1, from coordinate 36 downwards.
ATTGTTTAGTTATTCGGTCAATATTATAACCTTTTG
>JANXLO010000377.1 GCA_025355115.1 Chthonomonadaceae bacterium | reverse complement strand
GTCTGGACCGTCCTGGCGCAGCAATCGATGGCGATTCCCTCTCCTGACTTCCTTCCCACGCCTGCCGTTGCTTCAGTCCCTCCGTCGGCTTCGCATATACCTGGAATAGCGATTTTTTTTCATGAGCATGGCCTTAAAATCGTCTTCGCCCTGGCAACGCTCCTCGTTTTGATCGCGCTTCGCAGTATACTCGGATGGGAACAGACTAACGGGCTGACGCATGCACTGCTTCCTCTTGTGCCTATTGGACTGACAGTCATGTTCTGGCAGTTCGGCCGCAGAACGCAACAGGACAATCCCTGGGCAGCGTTCGTCTATCAGGGGCTTGCGGCTGTCATGATCTCCTTCGATATCTACGTCTGCCACCGTTACTGGCTGACAGCAATCGGCATCACGCTTCCGCAGAAACCACTGGCACTTTTCTCTTGCATTGTCGCGACTGTCGCAGCCTGTCACTTCTGGAGGAGAACCCGTTATCTGCCGATGCTGCAGGTAGTGCAGGCTGGCCTGATGATTACGATGTACACAGCTCTTCTGGTGCTGAAGGATCTCTTTTGGCAACAGGGCAACAGCAGGCCGGAGCCAGTTTTGCTCTTCGGGCTTGCCTATCTCACCCTGGCTGGCGTGTATTTCATGCTGGCACGTTCCATCGCAACGCCAACTACGGACGACTTTCCTTCCGGCGCTCTGAAGTCGCCTGCTACGCGCGCGTTTTGGATGCTGTGGGGCAATATCGCCGTGTCGGCAGCCTTCCTGCTCGCGGCCGTCGATCTTGCGCTGCATAACGGGCTGGAGCACGACGAATTTCTGATGATCGCTCTGCTTGCCGGGCTCATGTACGGAATCCTCGGTCAGGCGCTTAATTCTGCCCGGTTCGTCTACGTATCCACTGCTCTCATCGTCGCGAGCGGTCTATTTTGGCTCCCGCTGCACTCGAATAGGGGGGTATCGTCCTATGCAGCGCTCTTCACGTCGGTGTCATCCGTGTCCTTCGCGCTCTACGTCTATAATCGAGCTTCACCGGATAGGTCCAGCCTGCGAACTGCATGGAGGGCGATGTCGCTCTTCACAAACTCGGTCGGTCTGCTCCTGGTCGGTGGGCGCGTTTTACTCCCATTTTTAAGCCTTATACCGTCCGGTACGAGCTCCGATACATGGTTATCCGGTGGAATTGCGCTTGTCTGCGGAGTGATATTCCTCATTGTTGCCAGCATGGAAGCGGAGGCTTCACTTGTCCATCCAGCCTGCCTGGCAGGCGCGCTCGGGGTGATCGCCCTTCTCCAAGGTGCTCATTCCCCGCATGCTCTGTTCCCTCTCGCATTCGCGCTTTACGCGCTGCTTCTCCTCTTTCCCTCGCTCTACATCGCGAAACAGGAGTGGGCAAGAGGGTTACAGGCGTCGATTTGGCCGCGACCGCTACGTCTATGCGCCAAGTTGACCGGGGCACTCAGCTTGATTACGGCTTCATTGATAGTCCACGACATGCCGCACAATGTCTGGCTGATCACGGATTTTTTCCTGTGCGGTGGGATGTTCGCCTTGTTGAGTTGGACTGAAGAATCCGCAAGCACTATTTACACCGCACTCTACTCGCTTGGCCTGGGAGCCGCTCTGCTGACATCCCGCCTGGCGCCAAAATGGGCACTCACTGCGGATGCACTCTTGCCCTTCGCCTTGCTCACGGCCTTTACGGTATTGGCGCACTCTACCTTGAATCGGAGAGGCAACAAAGCGGATAAAACGCCATATACTTTGTGTACTCAGAGATGGCAAAATCCACTGACGGATGCCTGTCTGCTGAGTCTCTCAGGCGCTTTTGTCCTCTCTTCATTGTCTCTGTTTTCACATGTCGCCCCTACCCATTTCCTTCTCGAAGCAGGGATCATCACCCTTTCCGCTAC
>JANXLO010000369.1 GCA_025355115.1 Chthonomonadaceae bacterium | reverse complement strand
ATAGGGTTGCAGCAGGAAGACCCAGTAGAATCGTTTCTCTGCGCCGCCTGTAAAGCGAGTGATAGCGTTGGGACTGCTGCCGTCGAGATACTGTGGGCAGGTCGCGGATGCGCCGGGGCCAGGGCAATTGAAGCGGTGGGGATAGAACTGCTCATCGTAGTCCTGAACGTACATCGCAGTAGATGTTCCCAGCTGTCGCATGTTCGACAGGCACGAGACCTGACGGGCTTTCTCACGGGCGCGGGCGAAAACGGGGAAGAGGATCGCAGCCAGAATTGCGATGATGGCGATGACGACCAGAAGTTCGATCAGCGTGAAGCCGGGACGGGCTTTGCGTTCTACAGTCAAGTTGGTTCTCCTTCATGAACAGAAGCGGAAAATAGATGATCTCTGCTATCGACAGCTTCGGGTAGGCGCGTCAGACAGCTTGGGCCAGTTTTCGCTACCCTGCGCGAAAACTACATCCTTAGAATGACACTCGAATGTTAAGGAGCTGTTAACGGATTGTTAAGATTCAGTAAAATCGTCCCTTTCGGCTATAATATTGCTGGCCTGTGCCGTGAATTAGAATTTAGCAGACAAACAAATCAGACATAAACGCATACGGTCGGTTTCGGAAAGGAAGAAGAATGAGTTTCGATGTTTTCGGGATGTGCAATCCCCTCTACGATATACAGGCTGAGGTTTCAGACGCTCTGTTGGTGGAATTGGGAGTTGCGAAGGGCGGCATGTTCCTAATAGAGGAGGCGCAACAGAAGGAGATGGTCGCCCGCATCTACGAGCACATTGTCAACGCCGAATCGGGCGGCTCCGGGGCCAACACGATGATCGGTCTGGCTATGCTGGGCGGCAAGGCCTGCTACACCGGCAAGATCGGCGACGATGAGCATGGCGATCTCTATGCAGGCAAGCTCACGGAGCGGGGGGTTCGAGTCAGCGTCGCCGCCGGGGCAGGCACCACCGGCATCTGTCTCGTGCTTGTGACGCCGGACGCGGAGCGCACCCTATGCACATACCTCGGCATCTGCCGAGAGCTTGGGCCGGAGGATGTGCAGACCGATCTGATCGCGCAGAGTCGGTACCTCTACGTGACCGGCTATCTGTGGGATACCGACACGCAGAAAGCTGCTGTCCTGAAGGCGATGCATGCGGCAAAGGCTGCTGGAGTCAAAGTGGCGCTTAGCCTCTCCGACCCGTTCTGCGTGAACCGGCATAAGGCCGATTTTCTGCAGATCGTGCAAGAGCATGTCGATCTCGTCATCGGGAACCATGAGGAGGCGATGGCGCTTACGGACACTTCGACCCCGCATGAGGCGATCCTGGCGATGCGTCCCTGGTGCGATTTTGCCGCGGTCACTTTGGGCGGTGATGGTTCGCTGCTTAGGGAATACGACACAGTGGTGGAAGTACCAGCTTTCCGAGTCAAGCCGGTTGACACCACCGGTGCGGGCGACATGTATGCCGCCGGGCTGCTCTATGGCTTGACGCACGGCCTTCCGCTGGAGAAGACCGGTCGTCTCGCAGGCTATCTCGCCGCCCAGGTCGTCGCGAAGCTCGGGCCGAGGCTGGAGACACTGGACAGGGACGCCATCGCAAGCATCATCGCCTGATCATTCACAGTGACGGAAGGCAGGAGAGTGTATGCTCACAATCGCGAAATACTCGTTCGGCATGGGGGATCGCTTCGCGCATCAGGCGACCGCGCAACTGAGAGCCTGTATGCTCGCGGCGGAGCATGGAGCGGAGGTCATCCCGGTCTGGAACAAGTCCAACCGCGAGCA
>JANXLO010000313.1 GCA_025355115.1 Chthonomonadaceae bacterium | reverse complement strand
GCGGAGGTTGCATTCCGTGTAGAAACTGGCCATCATGCTGCTCTGCTGAGCTTCACTCCTTCCAATTTCACACTTTCACCCCTCAAGGTTATCTGGCAGCACGACGACGATAACCACATCGAAATCCAAGTCGAAAATATTTGGATGCATCTAGACGCTGTCGCCCAGATGGAGAAATGGGACTCTGAAGCGCGGAGCCAAATCGTCCAAAGTTGGCCTCAGCTCATGGATTGGATTCGACTATTCTGTCCACGGATAATTCTCGCTGATTACATACTTAAGCCCTTGTATGGCATCCCGTTCGTCCCTGCCATCGCGAGTCAGGCAAAGCTCCGCTGTCAAGTGCTTAACATCCTGGCGGAAGTAAATGAAAACGGCGAGCGGACTAAAGCAGGTAACATTGCCTTTCAAAATCACTTTCAGGGAAGTACTCCCTGGTTTACAGATGAGTCAGATACCAATAAACGCCTTTTCGAAGGAGATTTGACTTTCCCTTCGCCTATGAGTACAACAAAGAAGGTTTTTTGCCCCTGGCATGGCAAAATTAGCACTGAGTACTTTCGCATTCATTTTGAATGGCCATACAGATCCACTGCCAATAAAGTGTATGTCGTGTACATCGGCCCAAAGCTCACCAAGAAGTGAGAATGCGTTTTTTCGATCTGGGAATGCATTTGTGCGATGGATTGCACGGGCAAAGTAATAAATCATCTGTTTTGGCATCAGCCCGAGTGCATTGCTGTTATCAGAGCGAAGCCGAATTCGTGGCATGATCCTCAACGCCGATGAATATCCGCGTAATGAGCCAGAAATTGATAGGAATTGGAGACGCGGTGGGGTAAAATCGGCATGGAGGAAATGCTCTTATGCCAACTGTACACTCTTTTCATGTCGTGCCTTCCCTGCCCGAGTCGCTTCGCGGGCTGCGAGATATCGCTTACAACTTGCGCTGGGCCTGGGATCCGGAGACCATTGCCCTCTTTCAGGGGCTCGACCCCGACCTTTGGGAGCAGACGGGGCATAACCCCGTTCGGATGCTGGGCAGCATTGCGCAGGACCGACTCAGGGACGCCGCCCAGGACGAGGCGTTTCTTGCGCAGCTCGATCGGATCGGGCGCGGGCTGGACTCCTACATGCAGTCCCGCAACACCTGGTATCAGCGGCACCATGCTGGCCAGCCCGACGTTCGCATCGCGTATTTCAGCATGGAGTTCGGCCTCACGGAGTGCCTGCCGATCTACTCCGGCGGTCTGGGTGTGCTTTCCGGGGATCACCTCAAATCCTCCAGTGACCTGGGCCTGCCCCTCGTCGCTGTAGGGCTCCTCTATCAGCAGGGCTACTTCCGGCAGTCGCTCAACACGGACGGATGGCAGCAGGAGCGCTATCCCGACAACGACTTCTATAACATGCCCCTCCAGCCCGAGCGCAACGCGCATGGCGAGCCTCTCTGCATCGCGCTCGACTTCCCTGGCCGCGTTGTCTGGGCGCAGGTCTGGCGCGCTCAGGTAGGGCGCATCCCGCTCTATCTGCTCGACACCAACATACCGAGCAACAGTCCCGAGGATCAGAACATCACCGATCAGCTCTACGGCGGGGACGTCGAGATGCGGCTCATGCAGGAGATCGTTCTGGGCATTGGCGGCCTGCGCGCCCTCACCGCGCTCGGCATCACCCCAACCGCATGCCATATGAACGAGGGCCACTCGGCGTTCATGGCGCTGGAGCGCGCCCGCATGCAGATGGTCGCGCACGGCGTCAGCTACGCTGAGGCTCGCGAGGCCGCCTCCGCGGGAAACCTGTTCACCACCCACACTCCCGTTCCTGCTGGCTTTGACTACTTCTCCACCGAGCTTCTGACCCGCTATCTCAGCACCTACGTCGAGCAGATGGGGTTGCCCTTCGCGGATTTCATGGCGCTGGGGCGCGTAAATCGCAACGATCAGACCGAACGGTTCAACATGGCTGCCTTCGCTCTGCGCCACTCCCACCACGTCAACGGCGTCAGCAAGCTGCACGGCAAAGTCTCGCGCCACATGGTGCATACCGGCTATCCGGGCTTCCCTGAGGCCGAAGTTCCCGTCGGGCACGTCACCAACGGCATTCATATCCGATCCTACATTTCCAAGGAGATGTCCGACCTGCTGGATCGGTATTTAGGCGCGCGCTGGCAGTGGGACATGAGCGATCCCGCGATCTGGGCGAAAGTGGACAACATCCCGGACGACGAGCTATGGCGCGTCTGCGAGCGCCGCCGGGCCGCCCTCGTGGAGTTCGCCCGCGCGCGTCTCAAGGCGCAGTACGAGCATCGCAATCGGAGCGAATACGAAATTAGGCAGACTCGCGAAGTACTCTCACCCAATGCTCTGACCATCGGTTTCGCCCGTCGATTCGCCACCTACAAACGCGCCACTCTCCTGCTCTCGGACTCGGAGCGGCTGTTTCGAATGCTCAACGATGCCAACAGGCCCGTCCAAATCGTCATGGCGGGCAAGGCTCATCCGAAGGACGATGGAGGCAAGGAGCTGATACGCCAGGTTGTTCAGTTCGCCAACCGCGATGAGGCTCGCCGTCGAATCGTTTTTCTGGAGGACTACGACCTGACCGTGGCGCGCGAGCTGGTCCAGGGCGTGGACATCTGGCTCAATACGCCGCGCCGTCCCATGGAGGCCAGCGGCACCAGCGGCATGAAGATACTGGCGAACGGCGGCCTCAACGTCTCCATTCCGGACGGCTGGTGGGCCGAGGGCTATGAGCCGGGGGCCGGCTGGTCTATCGGGCGCGGCGAGGAGTACAGTGACGAGGCGGAGCAGGATCATCTGGAGGCGAATGCCCTCTACGAGATACTGGAGAAGGAGGTCGTGCCGATTTTCTACGACCGCAGCGCAGAGGGCATCCCCCGCGCCTGGTTGGCGCGCGTTCGAAACTCCATGCGGTTGCTCTGTCCGCGGTTCAACACGCACCGAATGGTCTCGGAGTATGCGGAGCGCTTCTATCTGCCCGCCTCCACGCGCAGCACCATGCTCCTCGCCGACGACATGGCGCGGGCCAAGGCGCTGGTCGCCTGGAAGCACAAGATGCGTGAGCAGTGGAGCCAAGTCAAAGTCGAGAAGGTGGATATGCCGGCAAAGGCCGCGACCGTGGTTGGGGCGCAGACCGAGAAAGGAACAGAGGACAGCTACCACGTCGGAGACACCCTGCACATCGCCGTGCATGTTCGCCTTGGCGAGCTAACTCATAGCGATGTGACCGTACAGGCGGTTCACGGAGTCCTCGACACCAACCGTCAAGTAGTGGACGGCACGGTGACGCCGCTCATCTGGAAGTCAGAGGAGAGCGGTCTGCACGTCTATGAGGGAGATTTCCCCTGCGAGAAGAGCGGGCAGCAGGGGTTCGCCGTGCGCATCCTTCCCACCCATCCCGACGCCGAGCTTCCCATAGAGCTGTCGCTTATTGCATGGGAGTGACGCTCTCGGAGACTGCGGAAGAGGAAGCCCTTGGATGTACGTAAGGCGAGTTGGCCGTTAACTAGCTGACAAGGGCTTCCGAAGTCCGGGCAACAGGCCAAGGGCGTAGAAAAGGGCGGCGGCGAGCAGGCCAGGGAACATAGGCTGCCAGCCGAGGGGGAAACGGGGGGTGTCCAGCCCTCCGTGCCTCCAGCCCCAGATCAGCCAGCCCAGCGCGACGCCTGCTCCGGTCAGCATCGAGAGGAAGGCGAAGTGCGGCGCGGTCTTCCAACGTGGGGAAGAGGCGTATGCGCCGAGCAGCGGCAGCAGCATGCCCGGTACGAAGACTGACCCGAAGGTGTACCACTGCAGCACGATGTTAGGCAGGGCCACGGCGATGAAGAGGGCGAAAGCCGTGGCGGCGATCAAGCCCCAGCGGGTGTAGAGCGGCACACGAGACTCATCCGGGTCACCGCGCAGCCGCCAGACGAGGTCGCGCCCAACGGTCACAGCGGCGATGAAAGTGTAGGATACGAGGCTAGCCATGACGGGAGCGAGCATCCCAATGTAGAACATCCCCTTCAGGCCTGGAGGCAGGACACGCTCGGCGAGCGCCGGGAAGGCCAGCATCGAATCGGGAAGTCCAGGCAACAGAGCGCGGGCGAAGAGGCCAGTCGTCGTGGTGAGAGCATCGAAGAGAATCCAGCAGAGCACCGCCATCAGGATGCCAACCGCGGCGGTTCGGGGCGAACGTGCGGCATAGCAGCGCTGATGAAAGCCGGGGTCGGCCAGAGTCGTAAGCGCGATGAAGAACCAGACAGCCACCCCGGCGACCGTGTAGGTTCCCATCGGATGAAGATGCGCGGGAGGTATGTTCGGAGAGTGCACGAGGAAAGCCAGCCCGCCGAATCTAGTCAGGCAGAGGGCCGTTACGGTCAGAAACCCTGTGAACATCAGAACGAATTGAAGGGTGTTTACCCGCACGTCCGACAGAAATCCCCCCTTAAATACGTAGACGATCGAGAAGACGATTCCCACGAGCATCGCGATGAGACGCGGCCAGCCGAACAAAATTTGCAGCAGCGTTCCGGTCATGAGCACATAGGTGGCAGGGGCGGCGTAGAAGAAGGCGAAGCAGGCTCCAAGCAGTGCGGTCTTGCGGTCGTAGGCTTGCGCGAGCTTGTCGGGGATGGTATAGAGGTGGGCGGCCCCGCCCCGCACCCGCCGTGCCAGCACAAGCGCGAAGATTACCGCGAAGACGTAGTAGGGCACTCCGTTGGAGACCCAGGCGACCAATCCCGAATCATAGACGAACTGCCCCGCCCCGAGAATTCCCCCATACCAGGTCGCCACCAGAGTCGCTACAAACACTGGAATGCCCAGGCTGCGGTTCGCAATCAGGTACCCCTCCGTGTCCTCCTGCCGCTTGCGAAACCCGACCGCTACCAGAAACAGGACGTAGACTCCAAGCAGCAGCCAGTCCACCGGATGAAATGCGGCGCGCAGTCCGGGATTCATTCTCTGCCCTCCTCTGCCATCGACAATCTTGTCTCCGCGAGTGGGCTGAATAGATGACAGAGCAAAATCGCTCCGCCTCGCGCCAGGACGGTGACATGGTCGCCCGTCGCGACGTTGCTGACGCCGTGGGTGGCGTGTCGAAGCCGCTCACTCAGTAGGGGCCATCGGACGCCGGTCAGTGTGACGTTAGCGAGGCCGTCGAAGGAGATGAGGGAGATCGTGTCACCGGGGCTGGTGAAAATCCTATGCTCAACAGGCCGGTCCTGCGTCCCCGACACTCCGACGATAGAGGTGTTTTCGGTGCGCAGGCAGAGGGGCAGTTGAGTGGAGCATCTAAGAAGGAGGGCGAGGGAGGATAGGGTGTGATCAAGGCGGCTGCCCGTCGCGCCGATGAACGTGACGGCGGTCGCTCCCCTCTGCTGAGCGACGACCAGCGCTTTTTCAAGGTCTGCCTGCTCCTGATCGGGCGTCGGGAGGAAAAGTGCATTGGGGAAATCTGCCCGTGCGGTATCGAGACGGATTGAGTCGAAGTCGCCGCAGATAATATCCGGCTCGAGCCCGAGATCAGCGGCTAGATGGGCCGCTCCGTCCGTCGCGAGCAGGAGATCATGCTCCGCTGCTATCCTTTGCGCCCACTGCGGGCTAGGGGGGTCTCCATTGGCAAGTATCAGTACGCGCATAGCTAAGAGGATACCCTATCGGCCTAGTCGCGCTGAAGCTTACCGCCACGCAGAAGGCGGAACTGCTCGCCACGCCAGACGATTCGATTCCCGCAGTAGCTGCCGAGGTAGAGCGCAAAGCCGAGCAGATCGCTGAGGGGGAGCAGGGGAAGATAGCGAGCGACATTGGGGTCGTGGGTGTAGCGACGGGAGATGAATAGGGCGATCCCGAGCCTTATCAACATCGTTCCTCCTAGAACTGCCCACCCATAGAGAGCAAATTTTGAAGAGATAAGGAGGAGCAGGGCAAGCGCAATACCGTGGGTGATAACGGCCCCTGCATAGCCACCGGGGCGGCAGGAGCGGACTGTCCGCGCCCAGCGAAGTCTGCGTGTCCACATCGGCCGGAACTTCTCTGCCCCGAGCGCATCATCCACCACGACATCGGAGAGAATCACTTTGTGCCCCAGATTGGCCGCGCCGTTGCCGAGCCGGAAGTCGTCCGCAAGGTATTCGAACAGTCCCTCGAAGCCGCCAAGCTCCGCCAGCAGCGCTTTTGACAGAGCGATCGTCGAGCCGAACGCGAATTTCACTCCCTCCAGAGCGCGGCTGACCATTGCGCTCGGTATGAAGTCGGAGCCGACGCCAAGAGCCTCCAGTATGGACGGGAGACTCTCCGGCTCGAACCCACGGTAGGGGCATGTCACCAGGCCTGCGCCTTCCCCTCCGTCCTCCGCCGAGCGGAAAGGGGCCATCAGACGGCGCAGATAGTCCGGCTCCACGCGCATATCGCTGTCGCAAAGCACCAGAAGGTCGTGCTTGGCCAACGGCAGCATGGCGGCGAGGTTGCATGCTTTCAGATTTGGCCCCTGAACTGCCCCCGCTCCGGCCCGCACGATGCCGATGTCCAGGTCAGGATGCTCGGTTCGCAGACGCTCCGCCAGCAGGAGCGCGGGATCCTCCGGCTCAAGTGCGCCGAACAGTAGCTGCACTTTTTCCGGCGGATAGTCGAGCCTGCAAAACGACGCAAAATTCGTGTAGGCATGAGCCTCATCACCGCTGACCGGCTTCAGGATAGTGACGCTGGGCAGGAATTCTGGCGATAGCGCAGGCCGAGAGTGCGCCCATTTTCGCGCTGCCCATATCGTCAGCATGGAGTAGACACCGAACGCTACCAGCATCGCCCCAAGCGCAATCTGCGCGCCCAGCAAACTCGCTGTTGCCAAGCCCATGCTCAGGGCGCCCCGCCCGATCCGCCGCGCTCTCCAAATCCCACCACGACCACCCCGAGCGTTATCACAAGCACCCCGATCCAGCGTGTTGGGGAGACGTGCTCGCCCAAATAAAACTTCGCCAGCAGCGCCCCAAGCAGGTACGATATCGCCGTAAGAGGCAGCACGAAGCTAAGGTCGGCCCACCGCAGTGCCAGCATATAGAGGCCAAAATAGGCTGTCATGAGGATCGTTCCGCAGACAACATATCGGTTAAGCACAGCCCGCGCCTGCATCAGCCCCGAGGCGGAGGGCATATTGGTCAGCTTCATCCCTTTCGACAACAGCGCCTCACCCAGCGACACAGCCAGCGTTGCTGCCAGCATCACCATCACTACTTTCCACTTCTCACCCGTCAACAAATCCCTCCCTTTCGCTCAACGCGATCTCACTTTTGCTCAGCGCTTAACCCATAGCCTGCTTCTATTGCTCCGGTAGGTGGACCGTTACTTTTTGTCCTTTGCCTTTACAGGCGTATATCTCGTCAGCTCGTCCAGAAAATCCTCGATGACTTCGTCTTCGGTTTCCGTCCAGTCCGTCAGAATATAGGTTCTGGTGCCGATCTTGCTTAACGGATGAAGCACTTCGACGTATTGGCGCAGCGTTTCGATGCCGTCGGGAAGTAGCAGCCAGAAGCCGATTTTGCCTTTCACCTTGGGAGTGTCGTAGCTCAGTCCCTCGAGCGGGTCGAATAAATAGCCGCCGTTATTGCGGCGCGGCTCATCCATCATGGACAGCAGCACCGCATCGGCCTTGAGGCGGCTCGCCAGGAGGCGGACGGCGCTCGTGTCAGGAAGGGCGAAGCTGTTGCCCTTCATTCTGCCATTGTTTTGAAAGAGTGATTGCGTCGTCAGCTTCAGATCCTTCAATGCGGCAGCGAGCTCGTCGGTCGGAACAACCTGGAAATCAGTTCGCGCTGTGAGACGCTTCGGGAGCACTTCGACCGCATGTGCCTGCAGTGCGCGCAACTGCTCCGCATATTCGGCCAATTTCGTATCCGCTTTGCTCTTCACAGTCTGTTTTTTCTGCTCCTCGAGCTTGGCGAGAGTCTCCGTCCCGAAAAACGGAGGCACAACGATGACGCGCTGCACCTTTGCCAGCTGCGCTCGACGCTTGTCGCCTGCCGCATCGGCTTTTCCTGGCTGAACAGCTGTCTGGCATAGCCCGACCGCAAGCAGCATTGCGGCGAGTCGTACGTTGAGAACAGGACTGCTTCTCATGGATGTATCTCTCCTTCCGACAGCGGATAGGACATGCAAAACGACTTCGTTTTCATAGTGGCGGTCAGCGCATATGGAGCAGGACCCCTGTTCGCCATACCCAGTTCATGGTGCCGAACATCGCGACGTTCAAGCCCAATGCAAACAGGGTCAGTGCGCCAATTGGATAGAGACGATCACGGAATAGAATCGTGAGATCGAACAGCAGCCACAGCGCGCCGAGAGC
>JANXLO010000301.1 GCA_025355115.1 Chthonomonadaceae bacterium | reverse complement strand
GATGGCGCGAGCTACAACGTAAACGCGGATCACGTCGCCGGACATATCGCTGCAGCAGTTGGGGCAGTCAAACTTGTACTACTTACTGACATCGATGGCCTCTATGCGGACTATTCCGACAAGTCCAGCCTTATTCAACGGATGGATACCGATCGGGCCGCGGAAATGATCGCATCGGGGGCTGCAGAGCGAGGGATGATCCCGAAACTGGAGGCCTGCATTGCGGCTGTCGAAGGGGGAGTGAGCCGCGCTCACCTCATCGATGGGCGTCAACCTCACTCGTTGCTAATAGAGATATTCACGGACACAGGCATCGGCACCATGATTCATGCCTGAAAGGACGAGTCAGCCCGACTGATGCGAGACGCTCAATGCTTTCGAAGGAGAATGCGACTTATATGACACAGCCCAACTTAACCCCTGGCGTGCATCCACTTGACGCAGTGCCGCCTGAGACTCAGGAGAAGCTCCTGCAGGTTGTAATGCACCGTCAGGCCAGGCTGAGCCTTCAGGTCGCCTCTCTCTTTCTCATCCCGCTGTTTGGCCTGCCGCTGCTGAACCAGTATCTTCCGGATGTGATGAACAGGCAAGTCCTTGGCTTCAGCGTCACCTGGTTGATTTTGGGGGTCTGCTTCTTCCCGCTCACCTGGCTTCTGTCGGCCTATTTCGTCAGGAAGTCGGATAGCATTGAATCCGAGTGCGCGGTGACTGCCCGCAAGATGCTGCCTGAGAACATCATATCAAATTTTCAGAATTCCGATGACAGAGCAGGGGGACAGGAATGACCGAAGGAATAGCCGCGATACCGCTGACTTTCGTAATTCTTATCATTGTCGCCACAATTGCGTTGGGGGTATATGCCACGAACAAGTCCAAATCTGCATCGGACTTTTTTGTGGCAGGCCGATCTGTCAGTGTGTTCTGGAATGCCTCGGCAATCTCCGGGGAGTACCTCTCCGCGGCCTCGTTCATGGGCATCGCCGGGTTGCTGATGAAGAATGGCTACGACGCGCTCTGGTATCCTGTGGGCTACGCGACGGGCTATCTGCTGCTGTTGCTGTTCATCGCGGGGCCTTTGCGCCGGTTCGGCGCCTACACGATCCCGGACTTCGCCGAGGGCCGCTTCGATAGTCCCGCCTTCCGTAAAATCGCCGTGATTTTCGTCCTCTTTATAGGCTTCTTCTACACCATGCCCCAGATGAAGGGCGCGGGCCTTACGATGTCGTTGATCCTCAACTGGCCCTACTGGGTGGGAATTGCGGTCGTCGGCTCGGTCATCACATTCAACGTCGCCCTTGGTGGCATGAAGGGTATCACCTTCGTCCAGGCATTCCAGTACTGGGCCAAGGTATTCGCGATCTCCGTGCCTATCTTTGTCTTGATGTCGGTGTATGGCGGCTACAGCACCAATCTCGCCGCAATCCTGGAAGCCCCGAAAGGCGTGCCAAGACTGGGTTCCGAGACAAAAGCTGCATTCAAAGGCAAGGCGAATGCCCCCGCCAATGCAGTCGCGTTCTCCTCCGGTCCGGTCACAAGGGTCACATTCCCCACTGGCGCCACCCTTGACAAGATCTCTACGGCTAGAAAACTGGAGCCGGGCGAGGACGTAATGCCGGCTGGCGCCTTGAGCGTTATGAAGGGCAGCCTGACAGTGGAATCCAGCCCGGCAGGCGGGTGGCCGCATGGCTTCATAGTCCCTGCCGGAGCCGCTCTGGTCGTTCATCCCTATCCGGCCACGCGTGGTGGACAGCCCCTTATTAAGGCCGGCAATGCGCTTCGCAATGCGCCAAAGATCGAATTTCTGAATGAGACGACGGGGATTTTTACAGCTGGCACTGCACTGCCCAACGCAGCCTCTAATAAAAAATGGAGCGAGCCGTTCGGCACTCTGACCGGCGGCTATGGCCACCCATTGCTCTACACCTACTCCCTGATTCTCGCTCTAGTGTGCGGGACAGCCGGCTTGCCGCATATTCTTGTGCGTTTCTACACGAACCCTGATGGACGCTCGGCAAAGCGGACGACACTATGGGTTATGGTGCTCATCGGCATCTTTTACTTTTTCCCGTCGATCTGGGGCACGATTGGGCGCAACGTCATGCCGATTCTTTACGCAAACAACCTGACTGACAGCGTAGTGATCAAGCTGCCAATGCAGCTCACACAGAACCGGCTTCTTGGACAGATACTCAGCGGCATCACCAGTGCCGGAGCGTTCGCTGCCTTCATGTCCACCTTCTCCGGTCTGCTCGTCAGCATGTCCGGTGCGCTGGCGCATGACATCTACGGCAGGATGCTTCGTCCTTACGCCACGGCAAAGGACCGCATGACCGCTTTCAAGGTTGCGGCAGTTGTCTTTGGCATCGTTTCTATGCTGCTCGGTCTCCTGGTGCAGTCGTTCGACATTGCCAAGATGGTCGGTTGGGCGTTCGCGATAGCAGCCGCCTCATATTTCCCGTTGCTCCTGCTGGGGGCGTGGTGGCGAGGACTTACGAAGCATGGGGCAGCAGTGGGAATGCTGACCGGCGGACTGCTGTCCCTTGGAGCTATCATCTGCTCGATGGCGCTCGACAAAAAACTGCTGCTCTGGGAGGTCAATCCCCAGATCCGCACGTTGATGGAGCAGCCCGCGATATGGGGCGTCCCGCTCTCAATCGCCGTCATGGTGATCGTCTCGCTGATGACGGTGAAGCATGTCCCAAAAGATATCGCGACCAAAATGCTGCGTCTTCACGCGCCTGAAGAGCTCGGGCTATCGAAAAACTACATCGAACATTAGGATTTTCAGTGCTGCAGGCGTCCAAAGCGGAACGCGCAAAGTGCCGGGAGGTGGATGATGGGAATTGAAATGAGCACCCGATCGACAGATCGAATAGAATCAGACAGTCTGGAACATGTCATGGCTCTCGACCAGGAGTATGTCATGGGCACTTATGCACGGCAGCCTGTGATGTTCGTCCGCGGAGAGGGGACGCGTCTCTGGGACAGCGAGGGGCGCGAATACCTCGATTTCCTTTCCGGCATCGCGGTGGTAGGTGCCGGCCACTGTCATCCGAAGGTCGCCGACGCAATTGCGGAGCAGGCGCACCAACTGATGCATGTCAGCAACTTGTATCATAACCCACTTCAGGCGAAATTGGCTCAGCGTCTATGCGAGCTCGCCGAGATGGACAAAGTTTTCTTCTGCAACTCTGGAGCGGAAGCGAACGAGGCCGCACTGAAAATCGCCCGCAAATGGGGCAAGCAGATGCGAGGGGCGGAGTGCTTCGAGATAATCACCTTCACTGGCTCATTCCATGGGAGAACGATGGGAACGGTGACGGCGACCGCACAGCCGAAATACCAGGCTCCATTCGAGCCTCTCGTACCCGGCTTCCACTACGCTCCGCTAAACGACCTCGAGGCTCTCGATGAATTGATCTCGGAGAAGACATGCGCAGTGATGATTGAGCCGCTGCAAGGCGAGAGCGGAGTCAATCCCGCCACTCAGGAGTTTCTCGCAGGTGTTCGCGCGCTCTGTGATGAGGCAGAAGTTCTACTGATCTTGGACGAGATCCAGTGCGGGATGGGGCGCACGGGCCATTTTCTTGCCAGCCAGGGCATAGGAGTGCAGGGCGATATCGTCACGATGGCAAAGGGAATCGCCGATGGGTTTCCCATGGGCGCGTGTCTGGCTCGCGGCACCGCAGCGAATACTCTGGTTCCCGGCGATCATGGCTCCACGTTTGCGGGTCAGCCGCTCGCCTGCGCCGCTGCCCTGGCCACGCTGGATGTAATGGAAGAGGAAGAGCTAATGGAGCGGGCGGCGGAGGTAGGCTGTCACTTCAAGACGCGCCTCAAGTCGCTTCAAGCCGCGCTTCCAGACCTTATCAAGGAGGTTCGAGGTCGTGGACTGATGATCGGCATGCAGTTAAGCACTCTCGACGCGAAAGCAGTCCAGAGGCACCTCATGGATGCAGGCATCGTGATAAACGCAACGAGCGACTCGGTGCTCCGCTTCGTCCCGCCGCTAGTGGTCACGAAAGAGGAGTGCGATAGGGTGACGGACGCGATCCATCAGGCGCTGCTCACGCTCTGAGCGAGGCAAATTATCAGTTTGAAGGGGGAGGAAAGCAAACGTGTGGCAGCGATTTACCGAGAAAGCTAAAAGTGCGGTCTTTGCAGCGCAGCAGGAGGCCGTTCGCCTGGGGCAGAACAACTTATCTACTGAGCATCTCTTGCTCAGTCTCGTGATGGACGCCGAGAGTTTGGCG
>JANXLO010000283.1 GCA_025355115.1 Chthonomonadaceae bacterium | reverse complement strand
AATCTCGACGCCGACAGCGGAGGAGTTGTCGCGCCACTTTACAGATTCAATGGTAAGCCATTCCTTTGTCAAGTCTGCATTCGCGACGGTGTCTTCGCCGTCCTTCGACTGCGTGGGAAGGAGAAAGATTTTATCTGGCTTCAGAAATTCGGCGATCGCAAGCGCGGAGCCGGGAGTGAGTTCGCCAGTGACTTTGTCGGCTCTGCCGTGAGGATCCGTGTTGCCTATGGGGGAGATGAAAATGTGCATTGCAGTCTTACTCCGTTGCGCGGGCGGGCAGGTGGATGGGCACGGCGAAGGCATAGGCGTACTGCACGACTGCCGGGTCTATGGGCGCGATTCCGGTGACGAGAGAGCCATAGAAATCGCGGACGGGGCCGGGCGCGCGGAAGGTGGCTCCAGCGAGGAGGCGCAGCAGCGGACGCTTGAAGGGCTTGTCGGAATTCGCGAGCTCTTCGCCGAGCTTGCCGTACTTCACCTCGGTGCGCCAGCTGCCTTCGGTCGGGTCGGAGGGGGCAGGGACGAAGGCGGAGAGGCTTACGAAGCCATTGGCGTCCGCTGGCTCGCCAAAGCCTGCGAAAGGCTCGATATGGCAGGAGGAGATGGCCCCGTAGCCGACCGATTTGCGCTTGCCGTACCCGGTCAGCGCGACATCCTGAAGAAGCTCTCGCCAGTCGAAGGCGATGTCATCGGCGACGCGCAAGTAGAAAACCCGCGACGGCACGAGTTCTCCTGCGATGGCGAAGAGATGTCCGGAATCGTCCTCCGCTCCGGCGGTCGTTCCGCTCTCGCGATTGATCTGGCTATGCAGAGTGAAGAAGGGGCGCTCCCGGCTCTCCTCCTCGTCCTCGATGTCTCTCAGCTTCTCCTCGGCGGTCTGCGGTTTCGCGGCGACCTCCTCGAGAGGCTTGCCGTTCAGGAGCGATGCGAATTCGGCTCCGGTCAGCCACTTGCGATCCCGGGCGTCCTTCGCCTGCCGCGCCTTCTCGATCTGCACGGAGAGAGTTCCACTCTGCGCAGGAAGAACGGGAGCCAGTAGAGGGCGCGGGAACGAATCGGGCGGGAAGCCATCCGAGAGCAGCAGGGGCGGGCGTCCGGCCCCGCAGAGCGCGAGCATCTCGCCCAGGGCGCCCTCCCCCTCCCGACGAACGAGCGCCCAGCAGAGGTGCCCGAACAGCGTATCGGCGTGCCAGGCCGTGAGGCTCGGCACGTCCAGGCTCAGAGTGACCCGATAGGCCTGCATCAAGTCTGCTCCCGCCAGGCCGCTGGCTCGATGAAGCTGAATTTGACTTTCCCGTAGCCGCGAGAGCCCGACGCCCCCAGATAGTCCTGCTCGATCAGGGTGAGCGCCTGACGCACGGAGCCGAGCAGCGTGCCCTCGTCGTCATCCTCGAAAATGCGCATGGAGATGTCGAAGGCGAACTTTGCTCCGGAGACGACGCGCTCGTTCTGGCGAAGCGAGCCGTTGCCGGCGATCCCGGTGGAGCGGTCGATGGCTGTCTCCGATTTGACCTCGATCCAGCGTTCGGGATCTTCGTTGCCGTCCACGCTCATCATGGCATCTCGGACGAGAATTCGAGTAGGGCCGAGGGAGTGGCGCGTGTTCCGATGCGGGCCGAAGATGATGCACACGAGGCAGCCCGCCAGACCGCAGCCGCAGGGCTCGCCCCGGCTCCCGACTTTGCCCAGGGCATACTCCAGGGAGGAGCGCATTTTGCCCTTCAGCGAGGAGCCGGGAATGTACGGAAATCGGGTGCGAAGGTGCCGGATGACGGGGTTGTCGACGCCGCCGATCTCGATGTCGTCCTTGGTGCCTCCGATGCGCAGGCCGGTGAGGCACTCGAGGGTGCCCGCAATAGGCACATGTTTGATCATTTTCAGCGATGCCATCCGATTTATCCTTTCGGCTTCAAGTAGGTGAAATACGCAACGATGCACTGGAAATGCGGGACGAAGCCCTCCATGAACGATTTTCGATCCTTTGCGGCCCACTCGACGTTGGCTTTGATGAAGTCGAGAAACAGCTCGTAATTGAGATTGCCGTTGCCGTTCGCGCGGCCTACGGTCCCGGCGGCGTGCGCGACCATCTCCAGAATGGCGGGGCGTACGGCGGCGAAGTCCGCCCCTCCCTCCAGTTGCTGCGAGGCGAAGCGAGCATGGGCATAGAATCGTCGGAGCTGACCTGTCGTGAGCCGCATTGCGGCGAACGCCTCCGCGATCTGCAGCGGCTGAACGTTAATGAGCTCCTCGCGCAGATTTTCGCCGTCGAAGTAGCCGTCCTTGAGATAGTTCGCGGGCAGTCTGGGCGCATTTCCGGCGGGGGCATCGCGCCGGAACTCCTGGCGTGGAGCGCTTTGAGGCGGAGCGCCTCCGCCTCGCTGCTGCATCTGCTGCTGATTGCAGTCCCAGCAGAGCGTGAACTTGGGATCCTTAAGCGCTTTGCCGCAATTTTTGCAATTCGTCACCTGCGTCTCTCCTCCCAGGGCCGCGCGCATCTCTTCCAGACTGGTGAACTTACGCTGCTCTGCCACTTCGACCTCCTCCGCCCCGACGGAGCAGGGCCATCCGCGTGAAAAGTCCGAGATCGTTCATCGCGCTCCTCCACTCGCCTGTCTCGTCCAGCTCTATCTGCGCGAGCCAGGTCGCCCACTGATAGACGGCGGGCGTTTTCTTCCAGTCGATGTTGCGCCCCAGCTCGTAGGCGAGCAGCGGCTGATAGCGAAGCCCATCCGTCTGCCCCCTCTGGAAGCTCTCCCACATCTCAGCGTACTTGAGGAGGTGGTGGAGAAATCCCGAGGAAACCGACTCCAGCATCTCCTGCCCAAGGCCGGGGACGACGTTGCCCTGCGCATCCCAGAGCTTCGACAGCAAACGGTCGTAGCGAGTCCAGGAGAGGGTCCGGCCCATCACGTTGACGGCGTTGCGCCCGCTCTCCTTCGCGGCGTCGAGGGCGAGGTCGGCGCGAGGAATGGCGGTCGAGACGGGCACACGCGACGTGACGAGCACGATGCCCGCGGAGAGGGTGAGCACATCGGTGGACTGCGGCTGCCCGGCGGGGTAGCCGAGAAAGCGGCGAAACTCCTGTGCGAGACGGGCGGCGAGGCGCAGGATTTGATCGAATGGCCCAATTATCGTGAGATCGTCGCCGCCGGAGAAGACGATGTAGCAGAGCTGAAAATCCTGTCTGACGATGCGCTCCAGCTCCCCGCCGAAGAAGGCCTCCAGGGCGCGGGAGAGGTGCGCGATGCGGGACAGGCTGTCGCGGGCGACTCCCTTGGCATCCCGCAGGCCGAAGACGAACCGCTCGCCGAGCCGATCGACGTCGGCTTTCAGATAGGCGAGGCAGGGGCGGCCCTTCGCCTCCCCCGCGATAGCCTCGAAGTCCATCGGCTGCATGGTGTTCGGCAGAAGTGGGACG
Organism: Chthonomonadaceae bacterium; assembly: GCA_025355115.1. Taxonomy (GTDB): domain Bacteria; phylum Armatimonadota; class Chthonomonadetes; order Chthonomonadales; family Chthonomonadaceae; genus JANXLO01. The sequence continues at coordinate 1,215 of JANXLO010000283.1, read as the reverse complement.
TGGCGGGCCAGCGAGCGAATGGGACGTGGAGTCGCATCGGTCGAAAGGCCAGGATCGAGCGCGACCACCCATTCGGCGGCATCGGGCGGCTTAAGGTCGGCGGGGCCGACATGAACGTGCCAGCCGAACGCCTCGATGTCCTCGGGCTTCGAGCCGCGTCCGGGCTGATAGGCGATCCAGGCGGCGGCGGGCAGGCGTTTGCCGAGGTCTTCATCGCGCTGACAGGCGATGCAGCGGTCGCTGCCTGCCCGGCGCGGGAAGCGCTTGCAGGCGTCGCAGGGATTCTGCCCGCTGAACTCATCGGGGAGCAGGAAGGTCTCCGTCCTCCACCCTGTCGCGTCCTGGAGGCCCGCCTTCAGCCGCTGCTCCTTGTCGGCGGCGACGGCCCGACTCGCTCGCTGCCAGACAGCGGCGAAGGCGCCCTCGCGCAGATCCTCCCAGCCATAGCGGGCGATCCCAACGTTCATGGTGAGCTCGCCGTGCATTTTCCCAAGGCCCCACTCGGTGGCGACCTCCTGCTTTGCGGCCTCTATGGCGGCGAGCGCGGATTCCGTGGGGGCGAACAGCAGCAGGAATTTGCCGCCGGAATCGAGCAGCAGGCAGGAGGGCGGAAGGCCGAGCCGCTCGAGCAGACTCCAGGCGAAGAGGGCGGCGATCTGGGTGAGATAGAAGGAGCGGGCGCGGAGGGAGCGGGCGACCCCGCCCACGCCGAACGCCGCGGTGCCGAACAGGTAGGACTGAATGCCGGAGAGGTCGGCTATGAGCAGCGCGAACCCGGCGCCTGGCTCTCCCTGCTCCCGGGCCTGCCACAGCGCGGCGGCATGGGCGCCGATCAGCTGCCGCTGAACCATCTGCGGGACATCGGGGGAGTGCGCGGCGACGGTGCGGAGATGCCTCTGCCCCAGCCCCACGAGCGCGGCATAACGCCGCCGGAACGGGAGCCCCTCGGGAACCACGAGCCGCTCGACCGCCTGCTCCCACTCCCGCACGGCTAGCTGAGCGTCGGACTTGTTTGCTGCGGGGAATGTCTTCCCGCCGGACGGCCAGAAAGCGACAGGCGGGGGTTCGCAGGCGGGCAGATCATTAAGCGCGGGAATGAAGAGGCCGGAGAAGGGAGTCTGCAGAGCGCAGGGAACTGTTGGTTGCGCCGCGCCGAGCCACGTCTCGGCCCCGGAGCTTCCTGTGCGCATCCTTGTCGCCGTCATCGCTCTGCTG
>JANXLO010000263.1 GCA_025355115.1 Chthonomonadaceae bacterium | reverse complement strand
GGTGGCTGCCCCCGAGCTTCAGCACAGCGTCATGATCGAGGCAGTCGAGAACCATATGCCCGAGGTCATCGTCATCGATGAGATCGGGACGGAGCAGGATGCCTTCGCGGCCCGCACCATCGCAGAGCGCGGAGTGCAGCTTGTGGGAACGGCGCACGGCAATAGCCTCGAAAACCTGATGATGAACCCGACACTGTCGGATCTCGTCGGCGGCATTCAGGCGGTCACGCTCTCCGACGACGAGGCCAAGCGGCGCGGCACGCAGAAGACCGTGCTGGAGCGCAAGGCTCCGCCCACGTTCGACGTCATCATCGAGATCATGGAGGTCGACAAGCTGGCTCTGCATCTGGACGTGGAGCGCACCGTTGACAAGCTGCTGCGCGGCGTGCCTCCGCGCCCCGAGATTCGCATCCGCAACGCTCACGGACAGATCGAGGTCGTGCAGAGGGCCGATGAATCATACGGTATCCGGGAGCTTCCCGAGCGCAGGGACTATCGTGATCCGAACGGCACCAACATACGGCAGGAGCGCTCCCCGGCGCAGCCGCCCGCCGGACGCTCGCGAACGACCTCGCCGCGCCCGGAAGCCCCAGAGCGTCCTGCCGCCGCGCCGCGACTGACTCCCCGGTCACCGATCGCGGCCCAGAACGGCACGACCTACTCCGGCGGAGCCGCAGTAGCGCCCGCGCAGCCTTCCACGAAGCCACTGCCCGCGACAGTCCGCATCTTCCCTTACGGGGTGAGCCGCAGCCGTCTGGACAGAGCCATTCTGGAGAGCCATCTCCCGGCCTATATCGCTCGCGACATCGCGGACGCCGACGTGGTGATCGCCCTGAAGGCGACCTACAAACGCGAGCCCGGCAAGATGCGGGAGGCGGCGCAGCGCAGACTGCCCGTCTCGGTGGTTCGTAGCAATACCTACGCGCAGATCGCGAACAGTGTCCGTGAGATTTTCGGCATGAAGCCGGACGTCATCGAGGAGACGGAGGACGAGATCGACGAGGGACTGAACGAGGTGCAGGAGGCCATCGAGCGAGTGAAGCGGAACGGGGAGGCACTGGAGCTCGCTCCCGCCAACTCCTACACACGGCGCCTTCAGCATCAGGTGGTCGAGCGCCATCAGCTCACCTCCGAGAGCGTGGGCATCGACCCGCAGAGGCGAGTTCGCATACTGCCCATCGGCAGCTAACTCTCAACGCCCTGACCCCCTGCCATTCGGACAATCTCCTGGCAGGGGGTCAGAGCGTCTATTCGATGATGAGCCAGGTGAAGCTGTGGGCAGGAATGTTAATGGGAACGGTGACGTGGTGCTGCCGGTCGAGACGGAACTCGACCGGCTTTCCGTTGCGTTCGCGGACGCGGGCCTGCTCTGTCAGGCCGGTGTAGTAGAGCGGGAGATTAAGCGTACGGCTCAGGGCGTGAGCGGTTGGGTTGTAGAGCACGGCGAAGCCCTTCTCCTTGAGCGCGGGGTTGACGTGGAGAAGGCCATCCCAGTCCCGCCCGTCAGCGCGGCGGAGGTGAATCACATCGGAGTCGAGTATCGCGCGGTGTAGCTTATAGAACGTCACCCATTTCTTCACCATGGCGCGAGTCTTCTCGGTGTCGTAGAGACGTGGACCACGGTAGCAGGCCTGCGCTCCGGTCAGCAGGTTCTGAACGAGGTGCTGCTCATAGTCGGCGAGATGCTCGGCCAGCGGCTCTAGCGTCGCCGCCGCTCCCCCTCCCTGATACTCCACCAACGGCACGAACATCCAGCCCATGCTCGGGGTCTTGAACCAGGTTCCGTCGTAGAGGTTCTGTCGTCCATGGATCAACTGCTGCGCGCGAGGCAGCGACCAGTTCGTCTCGCGATAGCCCATTGGTGCCTTCGTGGAGCCGCTGAGAAAATACCAGTCCGGCACATTGAGATAGATTCCCCGTCCCCGGCACCACTTGTAGAAGTCGGTGATCTGCGCCCACTGCCGCCACTGCGAATCCTCCAGTCCCTTATGGCCCGGATGCGTGGTCGAGGCGCAGACGTCGCCGGGATAGGAGCCGTCGTGCTCCAGCACGTCCATTCCAGTCGTCTCGAAAAAAGCGGTCAGCTTGTGGAAGTAGTCCAGCCCCCACGCGCTTCCGAGGCAGGGCGAACTGCCGAATATCGGGCCGTTGAGTTGTACTGACTTTGGCACGACGACATCCTGCTGCGGGCTGACGCTGCGGCTGGCAAGAAGTGAGTAGCCGCCCAGTTCGATGCCTTTTCCGTGCGCGTAGTCGGCGAGCTCCTTCAGTTGGGCAAGATAGGCGGGATCGGTGCTCTCCATGTTCAGCCCGCTTCCGAAGGAGAGGATCGCCATCTCGAAGCCGACATCAGCGCACTGATCGATGGCGCTCTTCACTGCCACGGGGCTCGCATCGCGAATGTGCATCAAAATCGGGTTTTCGGTGGCCCAGGGCGCGAGAGTTCGGTACATTCGGCGTAGCGCCAGCCCGTTGCGCTCCCGGTCGGTGGAATCGTAGAGAAGCTCGTAAACGTGGAAAGTTTCGAGGGACTTCCCGGCGGCGATGGTCAGATTGGGGCCAAGCGGAGGGCGGCACTCCAGGAGGCACGGCGTCTTTCGCTCATAGTTGACCTGGGTGTCGTACTGCGGATCGGAGACCCAGTGCGCGACCTTATTGGCCTCGCGAGGCTCCATTCCGTTGAAAGCGTAGTCGCTGTCGATGTGCAGGTTTGGAAGCTCCCACCGCTCCGGCTGCCCCACGACGGACTGCGACTCGACGACCGCCAAAATCTCGGTGGTGAGGGTGTTCAGCTCCAAGGAACCCGCGGCACTGTTCTCGATGATGAGGCATTTAGAGAGGAGAGGCAGGCCGTCGTAGAGCTCGTAGCGCACGGCGATTTTGACCCCGCTCAGCTTGCTGGCGGGAGGCTCGAAATGGAGGGTGAGGGAGACGCCGGGCGGTGGCCACGGCAGGGCGTCCGTGTGGTGCTTGCGCCGCCAGGGGAACCGCTCCTGTGTTTTGCCGATCTCCAGCCGAACGAAGTGAAATGCCTGGGGGTCTGCGGTGAGGGCATCAAGCCACTCAGGCAGCAGATAGGCGTAGTCTGGCTGGCCGCGCAGGCCGCCAATGTCGAAATGCCTGCTGTCGAACTGAACCTGCGCCTCCGGCTTGACGCCCCGTAGCAGGCTCTCTCCCGTCATCAGGTTGTCGAATCCGACGGTAGCGGCATTGGGTGCGATGCGGAAGGTGCGCCGCAGCAGCCCATTCTCCAGCACCACCTCATGCCGCTCGGGGACTTCGCGCACCGCCGCACGGGCGCGCACAGGAGTCACAAGCCAGTCGCCCACCATGTCGGCGTTCACGGCGCCCGCCGCCAAACCCAACATAACCACTGCCAGAGCCGTCAAAACTCCCTGCATCTCTTCCTCTTCTCAGCTCTCTCGCGGGAGCAGGCGACCCTATGACGACAGTAGCTCCGTCAGAGTGCTTCTCAGGGAACGGCTGTCGAATTCTTCCATTGCGCGGCCTTCGATAGACGGACGGAAGCAACGGG
>JANXLO010000254.1 GCA_025355115.1 Chthonomonadaceae bacterium | reverse complement strand
CCGGAATTCCTCGGACTGCCGATGGGAAGCCGAACCTGACGGCTCCTGCTCCTCGGACATCGGATGGCAAGCCGGATTTGTCCGGCACATGGCAAGCCGAAACGAACCCTTACCGATTTGACGTGATTCAGGATCTGAAGGACGAGGAGGGGGCCGGTTTCCGTATACGGTTTACCGGCGACCGCGCCGACATTCTGGCAGTGGCAGGCCGGCTGTCGGATGAGATTCGAGACCGACTGAGTGCGCCGGAAGACGTTCGTCCTATTCCGGCAGTGGTTGAACGAGCGCCTGCCCCCGTGCAGGATGAATTGGCCGCCTTGAAACTGGCCGATCTCTGCCCGCCTGAAGCGGTCGCTGGCACGATCCTCACGGAGAGCGATCTGGCCCGCCTGCTTGCTCGTCTCTCGGTGGGTGCTATAGTCCATCCCACGTTCAGCCTGCCTCGCAACGGCTCTTCTGCGCCAAGGATGCAAGCGCTCACCGGACTGGTAAAGCTGATGCTGACGCCGCTCCAGATTGCCGACTATCGCAAGGTGCCACCGCCTGAACTGCCATCCGACTTTAGCCGATTGCCCCTCTGGGGACAGCCTTTCCTCGCGGCCGCTTCGGATCGCGGCTGGTGGGAGGTCGCGCGCCCATTCCATCCCAACGCGACAGCGGACTGGGGCTTCATCGCCCGGCTGGTTCGCGTCATGGGTCTGGTCGAGACGTCAAGAGAGACTAGACGGGAGATTCAGAGACCTCGAATCGTCGAAGAGGACAACGAGATCTACACGGGTCTGGTCATCGACGCTCGTGACCTCCCCATCGAGCGCTCGCAGGCACCGGACGTTCTGGATGAGGACGGCACACACCTCTACCCCTTTGAGAAGCGTGCGCCCGATGCCGACTACGTGAATCAAAACGGCATGGTCGACTACAATACGGAGGTGTCCGGGCAGACTCGAGCAGGCAAACACCCGCTGGTGGTTCAGGCACTGCGCGTCTCCGGCGGCTTCCACGACGACCTCGTCCTTTCGAACGAGGACGCTGAGCGGGTGCGAAAGGCGCAGAAGCGCAGCCATTTCCTATGGCAATGGAAGGTGGTCTTCCTCATTCCAAAAAACTGACAGACAGTAACAGCAAAGGCCCGCCGCGTTTTATGCGGCGGGCCATTCTGTTCGTGTTGTAGCTGAGAACGCCTCAGCGGGAGCAGGCGCGGCGCAGCCGTTTTTTCGCTCATGACGATAAGGATGCGACCGGCAATGCGTATCGCCTCTGTTTCACGCAAGCTAGTGATCGCGCGGCTCACGCTCTCTCGGGTGGCCCCAATCTGTTCGGCAAGTTGCTGCAGTGTAATCTTATGAGTGATGCGGGTGCCTCCGTTTGGATCCTGCTCGCCATAGGCGGGCAGCAGTTCAAGAAGCGCCTCCGCGACACGACCGGTCACGTCGAGCTCCCGGTGGCTTTCAAGATGACCGGCAGTCTGCCGGATTCTGTCGGCCAGATTTGCCATGATCGCCATTGTAAACCGTGAGGACTGCTCGACGCAACGGACGAAATCGGAGTGATCAAGCATGAGCAGGTCGCACGGCTCCGTGGTGATTACGTCCGCCATGCGAGGCTTGCCATCGAAGAGCGACAGCTCGCCGAAATGCTCTCCAGTCATACGCCGACGGGCATCTCGCCCGCCAGCCGTTGCAGCTCTGCGATCGCACGAGGAACTGCCACCTTTGGCTCCTCGGCCGCCTCGTACTCGAGCAGCAGGTACCCGCGATAGTTCACGCCGCGCAGAATGTTCAACACCCTGGCGAAATCGGTCGCTTCGCGCTTCCCACCGGGGAAAATCTCGGTCTTCATATGGGTGGTAACTGCGTAAGCGGCGACTTTGGCAAGGTCGGCGTAAGGGTCGGCGGTATGGTAGTTGGCCGTGTCCCACTTCAGGCCAAACCAGTCTGAGCGTACGGCTTCGAGGATCTCCAGTGTGCCTGCCGCGTCCGCGACGACGCCCCCGTGGTTCTCCATCGCCAGAATGATGCCCTTCTCCTCTGCTTTGGGCAGACATTCATGGATGCAATCGATGACCCACTTCCGCCCTTCGGCATTCTCCGTCCCTTTGGGTGGGCCTCCAGCGAAGACACGCAGGGTGCGCGCGCCCATGTCAGAAGCGTAGTCGATCCATTGACGCACTTTGACGAGATTTTTGTCCCGCTCATCGCCCGGCGGCAGGCAGAAGGTGTTGCCGACCGCCGCGCCCGCGATGTCCAGGCCGAGAAGGAATGCTTTCCGTGATAGCCTATGAATGTCCGTCAGCTTCAGCGGATCGGGGAAGTAGTAGGCGGTCATCTCCACGCTGTCCATGTCCATCGCCGCACATGCCTCCAGGAACGCTTCATAGCTCATCGGCTCGGTCTTGGCCTGGAGATACTGTCGGTAAGAGTAGGCGCAGGATCCGACACGAAAGCGCGGCCGTGCTCCCCGCTTTGGAGGAGCATCACCAAAAGCACCGCTTGCCGACACGCCAATCCCCGCCGTCACTGCCGCCGAAAGAACATCTCTTCGTGTCATCATCGTTGGTCTCCAGTAGAAATGTCGATCACCATTGCCGCTCGTTCCGCTGGCAAGTGAGCAAAGAATGCAGCTCTATTCCAGACGGCTGAATCGGTCCGCCAAGGTCTCGGTAGTGGAATCCTGAGCGAACTTTTGAGAGAAATTAAGGTACCGCTTCGCCTCGGCGTGGCCGGGGTCTCGCGCCAGCACCTTCTTGAACTGGAACACGGCCTCGCTGTAGCGCTTTTCATTGTAGGCGGTCATTCCGGCAGCGAACTCCATCGCCGTCTGTGCCTGGATGATCTTCAGCGCGCGCTGGGGATTTGCTGCGGCCGATTGCGCGCGCTCCAAAGCGGCGAGGCCCGTGTTGAGGTCGCCCCTGGCGAGAAGACAGTCGGCCTCTGCGTCCGCGGCGGCGGCGTGGTCGGCGAAGAGCGAAGCGAGTTCCGTGCGGGCAGTCGTTGGGCCAGGCGGGGCGACGGCTATTGCCTCTCTAAGCAGCTGCTCTGCGCTCCCGATATTCCCCTCGGCGCCGCGGCTTTTCGCCTGCAGGATCAGCTCTTCGCTTCGCTTCGCTCGGGCTTCACGCAGAGCCTGAGCTGTCTCGATATGCAGCGGCTCCTCGTGAAGTAAAGTCCCGAGCAAGCTGATTGCCTGCACATAGCATCCCTTTGCCATCTGATTTTGCGCCTCGACGAAGGCCTCCTGGAAGTAGCCATCGCGGGCAGCGATGATTCGGTCGCAGCCTGCACAGTCAGCGGGATCCAGATCGAGCGCCTCCCTGAGCTTCAGCAGAGCCAACGCGAGACTGCCTGCTTTGTGCAGCGTCTCCGCCTGCTCCAACGCGCTGCCCGCCTGCGCGTTTCCTCTGCGAACGGCTCCGCCTTTGCCTGGCACTGCCTCGTAAAGTGTTGTCGTCCCATCTCGTGCTCCGGTCGCAAGGTGCCTTCCGTCGGGAGAGATCGCCAGCCCGAGCAGTCGCTTCTCCGCGTCGTAATCCCAGCATATAGTTCCCGTCGCATCGATGAGATAGATATGAGCGGTCGAAGGATCCTCCGGGCGACGGCAGAGCACAGCGCACAGCTCCGCATTGCCTGAGAGCGCAATCGCGAACGCCTCACCTGGCAGCCGTGTCTCCCAGCGTCGCGCGCCTTCCTCGTCTATCAGGCCCACACGGCCATCCGACGTTCCGTAAGCCACCTGGAGCCCATCCGAAGAGCAGGCCATCGCGCGAATCGGGCTCTCCTGTGCGAACTCCCAAATTTCACGGCGTCCAGCGTCCATGAGCCAGAGAGTCCCTGCCTCCGCGCCGAATGCTACTCGCGAGCCGTCCCTTGAGACCGTGAGTGCGGAGGCCAGGCCATCGATCTCTTTGAGCCAGACCACTCCTCCGCCTATCTCGCCGAAGGCAAGTGCGAAACTCGCGCCCGCGATGTCGGAGAAGAGCGCCGCCAGCGCAGTTCCTGTCCCGCTCATGCCGGAGTCGAGAAAATTGATCCGCTTCTCGGGCATGAACCGGATCTTGCTCGCGCCGTGAAAGAGATAGAGGTCGTCCGCCGTCATGCCTATGAGGCTGTTTGAGACTGTGGACGTCTCCAGCTTGACCAGCGTCTCGACTGCGAAGCCAGCGCGCACCTCCGCGCTGCCGTCGTGACGGAGGCGGGTCAGGTCGAAGGCCCGCGCCTCAAGAGGTCGCGGGATCGCCAGAGCCACCGTTCCCTCGTCATCCAAAGCGTAACGGGAGAGGGGATAAGCGCCGCGAAACCTGCGCTCCCAGATCAAATTCAACGTCCGAATGGCTGCCATATTACCCTTTGATTGAACGAGTACTCGCTGAGATCATTCCCAGGCAAGGCGGAGGACGCGGTGATTGAGCGTGTCGGCGAGGTATATCTCTCCGCCAGGGCCGAGCGCGACGCCAGACGGGCCGTTAAGAGGGCCAAGCCGAGTGCTTGGCCGGTCGAAAGTGACGATCGAGTTGCCGTTCATATCCAGCACGTGCAGTCTGTCCGCGCCAGACTCCGCCAGATAGCAGCGGCCCATAGCATCCACGGCCATCTGCGCAGGGGAGTTGAGCTTTCGATTGTCGGCGTAGGCGAACTGCTTGACGCCCGCGGAATTGAATCGGATGACATCGTTAGAAGTGCCTTCCGTTACAAAAATATTGTGCGACGTGTCGCAGGCAATGGCAGTCGGACGATGCATCCCGTGCGCCCTGTCAAGCCCGCCTACGCAGTGCCCGGAGCGGGTGTCGATGCGCAGCACCTTCGATGCTCCTGTGTCCGATATCCAGAGCATCCCCTGAGCGTCGAACGCGGCTCCGCTCGGGCTGTGAAAGCCGTTGTACATGACGTAGTGCTGGCCGTTGAAACGAAAGCATTGAACCCGGTTATTGCCCTGCTCGGCGACAAAGAAAAACTGGCCTGTGGGATCGACGGCAACGGCCTGCGGCCCCCAGAGCTGTCCTACGCCGTTGCCGGGCTTTCCGTAGAGATAGACGTCGCCGCCGGAAGTAATGCGCTGAACACGATGATTGCCGCTGTCCGCGACATAGAGCGAGCCCCAGGGATCAACGGCCAGTCCGGTGGGTGTGTCGAATTGACCGGCTCTCGTGCCCTTCTCGCCAATCACCTCCACTGCCCTCAGACGCATGGGCTTCCAGCCCATCCCCTGCACTGATTCCTGAGCGGAATCGGCCGAGGGCGGCGGGAGGACCGGACGCTCGTTGCCAAGCTCCAGGAAATCGAATCTATCGCTCATGTTGCTTCTTGTTCACGTCAGGCGCTTGACGCCGCTGCAGGAGGTGCGGAGGGAATCACGGACTTGATATCGAGCGCGGCGGAGTCTATTTCGCGCGTTGCCGGATCGGTTGCCTTCGCTGCCAACAGCATCTGCGCAATGGTGGCCATATCTTCGGACTGAGCGCTGGAGGCTGCGCGGGCGCGAGTGTTTGCCCACTCCCGCAGGTCCTCGATGCGCTCCCGCATGGTCATGGAGAGCGGGACCGTGTTGTGCGCCGCCAAGACCAGCGCCTCCGTGGTAAGAAGCTTCTCCTCGTCGAAGGCGTCGTAGAGAGCCTCCACGACGCAGGCTTCGATCTCGGCTCCGGAAAAGCCTGGAGTGGCGTCAGCAAGCTTGTCGACCTCAAAATCCTCGGGAGCCCGTTTCCGCTTCTGAAGGTGTATCTTGAAAATCTGTTTGCGTTCCTCAGTTGAGGGCAGGTCGATGAAGAAAATCTCGTCGAAACGGCCTTTGCGAAGCAACTCGGGCGGGAGGCTGGTCACGTCGTTTGAGGTGGCTACGACGAAAGCGGGTGCTTTCTTGTCCTGCATCCAGGTCAAAAACGTTCCGAAGACACGGCTAGTGGTGCCGCCGTCGGACATCCCGGAGCTCTGTGTGCCGGAGAAGCCTTTCTCGAGTTCATCGAGCCATAGAATACAGGGCGCGACTGATTCCGCTACGCGGATGGCCTTTCTCATATTCTCCTCGGAGGAGCCAACGATTCCCGCGAAGATGCGCCCGACATCCAGACGGAGCAGTGGCAGGCGCCAGAGAGAGCCGATGGCTTTGGCGGAGAGGCTCTTCCCGCATCCTTGAACGCCCAGAAGAAGCACCCCTCGCGGAGAGGGCAGCCCGAAGTCTCTCGCCTTCTCGGTGAAAGCAACGGTGCGCTTTTCCATCCAGTCCTTAAGCAGATCGAGCCCGCCGACATCCCCTATGTTCTCGCTGAAAGGGTAATATTCGAGGATGCCCGACTTGCGAATGATTTGCTCCTTCTCGCTGAGGATTACATCCACGTCGAACTTATGCTTTTCGACCAACGATTTCGCGAAAACGTTTTCCGCCTCGTTCGCCGTAAGCCCCTGTGCCGCCTTGAGTATCTGATCGCGCTCGATTTCGCTGAGGTTCGTGTCTACCTGCGGGTTGTCCTTGACCGACTGGACGATTCCCTCTAGCAGCTGGTCGAGGTCCTCGTGGTCGGGCAGGCCGTAGTCCACTACGGTGACATCTTTTTCAAGCTCGTGTGGAAGCTTCAAATTCGGAGCGAGGATGATCAGCGTCTTGTAGCTCGTTTTGAGGGCGGCGGTCAGGTCGCGCAGGCGGCGTGTGACGGTGACATCGCTTATGAAGGCGTGATAGTCCTTGAGAACGAAGAGCGCCTGCTCACGCGAATCCATGACCGCATCGAGGGCCGCAATCGGATCACGCGTGGCGTTGTCGCGGTGATTAGGATTCTGTACCATGCCCTGAGTGATCGTCCAGAAGAAGATTTTTTTGCCCCGGTCACGTGCTATCGTGCGCAGAGCGTCCTCCACCCGCTTCTCCTCCCAGGAGACGATGTAGATGATGGGGTAGCGGGCGCGAATCAGGGTTTCGAGTTCAATATCCACTGCGGAAGAGGCCAAATGCAGTTACCTCCGACAAAAAATCGATCAGAAAAAGGCAGAGCACGGGCATATGGGGCATTCCCGAGTCGAGCAGCGACCTCTTCCCTATCATGCCCATAGATGCGACACTCTATTATAGAGGATAAGGCAGGCTGTCGTCAATGAACTTTGCACGGAGATTGCCGATTGCTCTGCCGTGCCGGATGGACACTCCGGTTGCCTTGCTGTATAATGACGTCGAATAGGGTCGACAACTACCATGTGGAGGTGAAAATTGCGACTTGGGGGACCTGTTTTCGGGGATACATCTACGCCGGAGCTATGGGCTCAGACAGTCATGAGGCACGGCTATCGAGCGGCGTACTGTCCGGTGGATGCTAAGGCGGACGAGGCCATAGTTCGAGCGTATGTTCGAGCGGCGCAGGAGGTTGATATCGTCATCGCGGAGGTCGGTGCGTGGAGCAATCCGATCAGTCCAGACGGGGAGACTCGTCGTGTAGCGATTGCGCTCTGCCAGCGTCAGCTTGATCTTGCGGAGCGGGTGGGGGCGGTATGCTGCGTCAACATCGCCGGGTCGCGAGGGGAGCAGTGGGACGGCCCGCATCCCGACAATCTAACTGCTGACACGTTCGACCTGGTAGTGCAGACAGTCCGCGAAATTGTGGACGCAGTACGGCCAACCCGGACTTTCTACACGCTTGAAACCATGCCGTGGGCATTTCCGGACGGAGCAGACAGCTATCTCGCGCTAATCAAAGCGATTGACCGTCCTGGCTTCGCAGTGCATTTGGATCCCGTGAACCTCATCTCAAGCCCGCAGCGGTTCTTTGAAAACGGAGCGTTGCTGGAGGACTGCTTCACGAAGCTTGGCCCATGGATCAAATCGTGCCACGCCAAGGACATCGCCCTCGCGCCGCGTCTGACCGTCCATCTTGACGAAGTGCGTCCTGGCCTCGGCGGTCTAGACTATCGAGTCTACCTTCAGGAACTGAACCGGCTCGGCCCAGATATTCCGCTTCTGCTGGAGCATCTGCCGAGTGAAGCAGAATACACATTGGCCGCAGTGTACATTCGCTCAATCGCCTTAGAGAGCTAACATATGCTACTATTGTCCGGCAGGTTTCTGAATTTCCGCCTGATTTTCCACCCAGTGCTTTAGAATCAGATAGCCAGGATCGCCGGGCGAGTAGCGCCGTCCCCCCTGGTGCCCGTCCTCTTTGCCGTCCTGAATATTCAGAGGCTTGCGAAGCATTTTGCTGCGCTCAGGGGCGGTCAGATTGACGCGCTGCTGTAGCGTTCGATAGTCGTACAGCACGTCCGCTACAGGCATGAACCCGAATTTGTCGGGCGCTCGAAGATAGAGAGAGGGGACACGGCCCGGCAGGCCGTGGCAGCCCATGCAGGCTTGCTGATCTGATCGTTTCTGGCGAGTCAGCTCCGGAAGCACGTAGTCGCGGAAGTAGAGGACATCGTCTGTCTGACCCTGCGTGAGGACCGCCTCGCCAGTGGCATCGAATCGGACGCTTGGATGATGCTCTTTCTTCAACTCGGCTTTCAGGCTCGGCAGAAATTCGTTGCTCTGCTTGAGAACATTCAGAAGGATGGTTTTGAGTTCCGGTGCGGTCTCCGTCTTCGCAAGCTCAGTGAGCGCGCGAATGACTTCTGGATTCGTCCGGAGCGCGGTCTTGTTTGCCATTCGAATTGCGACTGCCCGAGCTGCCGGGTCACCCGCTGGACGGAGCGCGTCGAGGTAGAGCTGAAGCGCGCGATCTTTTACTGTAAGAAGCGGGTCAGGCTGAAGCTGTGGTGGCGTCACCGCCTGGAGGAAGGCAGCCGTTTTCGTCGTAGCTACAGGGGGATCACTCTCCGTGAACGTCAGAATCCACTCGACATTGCGAACCCAGTACAGCTCCTGCAACGGGTTCGTGAATTTGACAGGGAAGTAGTCGGTCAGCACGACCCGCTGATGCAGGTCAGGATTCTCCTTCAGCACCTCCCCGAGCTTATCGGCAAGATATCGATTGGCCTCCTGACTCTTTTCAGCCTCAGCTCGTTTTGCAGTGTCGGTGATGGCGTTCAGCTGCTCCGGCTCAAAGTAGACGTCGAGACGAGGGATTATCATGCTGAAGAAGTTGCGCTGCTGTTCGGTGGTTTTAGGGATGACCCAGTTTACCCGTGACCAGAGAGCGAGGATTGGATCGGAAATCTGCGGGCGACGAGGGGGTTCCATCGCTCCGCGCATCACCTGGGCCAGTTGAGGCTCCACGAGCTCCGGAACAGCCGCTAGACTGACGGAACGCGGGTCACTGACGGCGCTGGAGGCGAGTTGGCGCAGCTCGTCCGGGCCGCGAAGCGAGTATTTGACGAGATAGTTGGTGAGTGGCTGATAGGGAACGTTTGCGGCGCCTTCAAGCCCTGCTTTCATCTCGGTGAGATCGGTACGGGTCTCCGCCACGCTTAGGAAAGCCAGCGCGGCTTTGCCCATCATCTCGCCTGAGCCAGGGGTGGCATAGCCCATCTGGCCAGGCCCTCCGTCGCCTCCAGATGTCCGAAAAAAAGTGCCGCCGATTCCGATCAGTCTCCTGCTCAGTCGTGATCTGGCCTCCGGCTCGCCAGACGCATCGAGTCTGGCTGTCAATGAAGCGAACAGTGATGCCAGCTCTTTGTACTGCTGCTCACCCGATCCGTTAGCCTTGTGCCCGTTGGCAATGAAGAGCGCCTGACTGCTGTAGCGTACGCTGTTCTCGACTACGGAGTTGCTTTCGGGCCGAGTGAGCAGGGTGACCCAGGCGGAATTCAGCTCGCTTCGGACTGGAGGGTTCCAGACCCACCACTGCCATGCGGCCTTGACCGACCAGGCGCGGACTGCGGGATTCGGATCACGGTTCATGCCCCGGTCTAGCAGTGAGGTGAGGCGCGGCCAGTTGACATGCGCGCCCGGAAGTACAGCATCCGCCCTCATATTCAGGGCCTGTGCGATCTGAGAACGAGTGTCGTCGTTGCCGAGTTCGAATGCAGTCAACGCGGCATCCCAGCCCTTGTCGTCGAGCAGAGTCTGCCGCAGAGCCCAGGTTGCTGCCTCCCGAACGGGCTTAGCATGATCACCGAGCGCGGCGATGAGCGGACGAACTCCCTCGGCTGTATGGGTAGCACCGAGCCCTACTGCGGCCCATTCGCGAACCAGCGGGCTATCGTGCTTCGCCGCCAGAATCAGAAGATCGGAGAATTTCGGCTCGCCCGTCAGCGCGAGTGCCTGCACTCGATGCAGTGATTCCAGAAGAGTTTCATTCGGCTTGGGCG
>JANXLO010000024.1 GCA_025355115.1 Chthonomonadaceae bacterium | reverse complement strand
CGGGGAAGATAAGATGCTCGGCCAGCCGCAGAAAGAGAATATCCTCATCAAGCGCTGCATGGCCATTCCCGGCGATTCGATCTGGGTTCACGATGCGGCAGTCTACCGCAAGGAGGCGGGCCAATCGGAATTCGTGCGCCTGAAGGAGCCCTATCTCGATCCCAAGTTTCCGATTGACAACCCGCAGCCCGTCAACGCGATGTTTGCCGTTCGGGAGCCGTACACTCTGGGGCCGGGACAGTACTTCGCGATGGGCGACAACCGCAACAACAGCAACGACAGCCGATTTTGGGGGACGGTGGAGCGCAACAGGATCATGGGGAAGGCGACGTTCATCTTCTTCCCGTTCCAGCGGCTGCACGTCCTTCACTAGCCTGGGCCTCACCAGTGGTCGAGGTTAGTGAAGGTACGGAAGAATTGACTATTTGACAGCGGGAGTGATGTAGCCGAATGCGGGAAGAACGAGGCGTTCGCCCCCTTCCGTCGTGAGGACGATTTTGGTCGAGAGCGCCCCGGCGGGAGCCTTTGGGCTTAGCATCACCTCAAGAAGCATCATGGGCGGCAGAGGGGACGAGCCGGGCGCAGGCGGCGTACGCTCGGGAACGCTCAGTTTAGCGGTTACCCAGACGGACGGGCAGGTGATCTTCAGATTGACGAGATCGGACGCGGAGGTCCCAACGAGAGTGATGAGCCGGGTCGTCGCTTCACCTTCACTGGCAGCTCCAAAAACCACTCTGCCAGGCCGCGATGAGATTCGGCCAAGCACCTGACCGGTTACAGGAACGATCACCGCCGCCAGCATTGCGGATGACGTCTCGCTGGATGCGCTCGCAACGCCGCTCTGCGACGGTCGAGCGATCTGTGCGGCGTTCGGGCCGCCAGTTCTCTTGACGTGCTTGCTTGCAGAGTGACTGCCAGACATCACGCCAGTGACGCCGGGTTTTTTTGCGCCGGGGCCAGTCGTTTTGGAGAGTGGAACGCCACCCGCCGGAACGAAAGCAAGGCTTCCTGTAAGCTCGCCAAGGTCAGCCTTGTTCGTGACTTTGACCGTGTAGGTTCGCTGCACTGTCTTGCCGTTACTTCCGGGGACGGGGGTGTCTGCCGGGACGGCGGGCGTGATCACAAGCCCAGGGTTGGAGCTGATCAGCCGCACCCCGCCCACCGCCTGAATCAGCCTCTTGTCCAGCATCACGCTTAGCCTCATGCCAGGCGATTTCCCTGCCTCCACCTTTCCGAACTCCAGCGAGGGAGGCGTGAATGTCAGAACGCCTTCGACCTCCGCATCCAGTCGTATCGAGACCGCAGGCGTAGTCTCGTGCGGCACCATCACCCAGAGAAACTTCTTGATCGAGCCAGTCGCCAGCTTCGTCAGATCTACGGTCACTTGGACTCCGACCTGCTTTCCTGGCTCCAGCGTATAGCCAGCCGCGTCCCGACCGGATGTCAGCAGTGCGCTTGTGCACCCACACGAAGGCTGGAGATGGTCGATGACGACAGCGGCTTTGCCCCCATTGCGGAGCGTGAAGGCGTGTTCAAGCAGTGGATGCGCGAACCTGTCAACTGCTCCAAACGAGAATATGGCCGCATTGGGCTGCAGCCTCTGAAGCCCCTTCTCCTCGACTACAATCAAGCTGTTGAGCGGCCCAGGCGCACTCGGCTTTTGGGGCGACGGAGCGGTAACAACCTGCCCTTGCCCCATGCGGCCCATCCCAAGTAGTAGGACAAGAAACGTCAGGAACTGAGCACGGACACGCAACCGCGAAACCGCCATCAAGCCAACTGAACTATGCCTTGCCATTGCCGCCTCCATCGCTCTTCGGAGCGGGTTTTTTGGGACTCTCTTTGCTGTTCTTGACGGGAGGCGCTGGTGCGGGCGGAAGCAACGAGCGGCGCATTCCGCTCACTGTTTTCGCCACCAGCACTGAAGCGGCGGCCTTTTGAGGCTGATCGTCCGAGTGATTATTGACATACCGCAGCAGCCCATTGCCATCGAGAACATAGAGGCGTGGGCATGGCATCGCGTGGTATAGCTGCGTTATCTTGAGGTTCGGATCCGGTAGCAGGACGGTCTGCTTCAGGTCGAACCCAGCCGTCTTTGCGTAGGTCGTAGTCGCCGCCGCATCGCCCATGAAGACCAGCAGCGTCGTCTGCTTTCCTGGAGCCGCGCCCTTGCCCTGCGCTGTGACGACATCCGTCAGCACCCCTTCGCGCTGAAGCTCCGCCCACTGCTTGCCAAAATCGTGGCACCAGCGGCAGCCGCAGGCGAAGAAGACCACGACGGACTGCCCGCGATAGTCCGCCAGAGCACGCTTCGTGCCCTCCGTGTCGTTCAGGGTGAAGACGGGCGTCGTCCGATTTTCAGGCAGAGCGGCCTCCGCCAATGTCTTCCCGACGCCCAATCGTAGAAATAGTAGAGCGAACAAGAGCAGTCGTGCGCCTCGAGATGTTTGAATACGAGTGAAAGTCATTTGATGAGATTTTTCCATGCTTCCGGGGGTTCTTTTATTGTAGCCTCTCGCGGGGAAATATGCAAGGGAAGGGAAGCGTTGGCGGGGAGGATTCAACGAGGTTTTGGAGTATACTTTCTATTACCTGTCGGGATCCTGACGTCCGCCGCAATGACGCGGGCTCCAGCCGACACAAGGAGCCTTTGCAGAATATGAACATCGTCATTCTCGGTTGCGGGCGCGTCGGCTCGACGTTCGCGCGGCTGATGTACCATGACAGCCATACCGTCACCGTAGTGGACATTCAGAGCGAATCGTTCCGGCGGCTGGGCATCCGCTTCAAGGGCAATCGGATCATCGGCAACGGGATCGATGAGGATGTCCTCAAGCGCGCTGGAGTTGAGAACGCGGACGTTTTTTTCGCCGCCACACAGGGCGACAACCGCAACATCATGGCCGCGCAGATCGCACAGCATATCTTCAAAGTGCCGAAAGTGATCGCCCGCATCTACGACCCCATTCGCGCCGACCGCTATCGGCAGCTCGGCATCATAACGCTCTGCACCACCACAATCGCCTCCGGCCTGCTCCGCGACTACGTCACGACGAACGAATGGGGGCTGGCAAAGGACTACTCACAGGAGTACCTCGAGCAGAACGTCTGAACCGCTGCTAGACACTATTTACAGTTCGACAGAAGGATAGGAATGTACATCATCATCGTGGGCGGGGGGAACATCGGTTACTTTCTCGCAAAACAGCTCTGTGCGGCGCGTCACGAGGTGCTGTTGCTGGAGAAGGATCGTGCGCGCTACCGGATACTGGCCGAGGAGCTTGGCGAGGTCGTCATGCAGGGCGACGGGTGCCAGGCCGATCAGCAGCTTGAAGCTGGCTTCGGACGAGCGGACTCGGTCGTCGCAGCCACCGGCAGCGACGACGACAATCTCGTCGTATGTCAGATGGCGAAGATGGAGTTCAACGTTCCGCGCACGATCTCACGCGTCAACGATCCGCGCAACGAAAAGCTGTTTCACAAGCTCGGCATAGACGCCACTGTGAGCTCGACCAAGATCATCTACAATCTGATCGAGCAGGAGGTGGGCGGCGGCGAAATGATCCCGCTGGCCGCGCTCAACCGGGGCAACATCGAGATCGTCGAGATTGAGATCGGAACCAAGTCTCCTGTGCTCAACAAGGAAATTCGGGAACTTAACCTCCCCGAGGAAGCTCTTATCATCTCCATCATCAGAGACGATCATGCAGTTCTGCCGTCCGGCGAGACAATGTTGATGCTCCACGATAGCGTCATCGCGCTCGTCAACGCTGACCGTGAGCCGGAGTTGCGTAACGTGTTCGCCTAGCTTCGCCTGCGCCCCGACAGGAGGCATCGAGTTTGGATCGACTGGAGTCATCATGAGTGACGTTGAGCCGCCCACGCTGCGGGAGTATGCGGTGCAGTCCATTCAGCCTCGCCTCGCGCGGATGCTGTCGCATCTGGACGGCGCGAAAAAGGGCGACGAGACTGAGCCGATCAAGCAGATGCGGGTCTGGTCTCGCCGAACCAGAGCGGCGCTGGAGGTGTTTCACGACTGCTTTGACGACAAGGGATTTCGCAGGCTGGAGCGTGAGATCAAGACCGTGACGGGCGCGCTCGGAACGGCGCGCGACTTGGACGTAATGATCGAGAATCTCACTCAGCGTGAGGCCGGACTGCCCCCTAATCAGCGCAGCGGCATCGCCTCCTTTATCGCCAATCTTCAGGAGGAGCGGGAGGCAGCTCAGCAGGCGGTGCGTGCGACCGTTGGGGATCTGGAGAACCAGGATCTGATGGCGCAGTTCGAGGCTGTCGCCGACTCTCCTCCGCCCAAATCGAAGCATAAAGGGAGGCGCAGACATGGCTAGAGCAGAGCCGATTCATGGGCTGGACCCGAAGGCTTCGCTCGCCGTCAACGCCGCGGTGATTATACGCACCCGTCTGGACGAAGTGCTGGCCTACAAGTCTTGCCTTACCGATTCCAAGGCGGTGTATGAGTTGCACCAGATGCGCATTGCCGCGAAGCGCCTGCGCTACACGATGGAGCTTTTCAAAACTGTTTACGAGGTTCATCCCTCCTACAGTGCTCGCTTCTCCTCCGCCCTGGAGACGGTCAAAGCACTTCAGGACCATCTCGGCTTCATGCACGATGCCGATGTCCTCGTCCCTCAGCTGACCGAGCATCTTACTCACCTCCTGGAGGAGAGCTTCGGCAAGGATCATCGTGATGAGCCAGTTGTCGGCGTGCATTTCGTGGATTTCGACGCCTGCATAGGGCTCCTGACGCTCTGCCATGAGAGCCGGGCTGAGCGCGATGCGCGCTTCGCCTCGCTGCTGTCCGATTGGGTCGAATGGGAGGCTCAGGCAGTCTTCTCCAATCTAATCGTTTTGCTGGAGGAGGCGGCCGTCGGCCCCCCGCCTGACGAGCCGCCCGTCGCACCGGAAGAGACCGCCGCGCTCGCGTCTCATGAAACGCCCACAGACCGGAATGAAACCGCAGATGCCGAAATCCGCCCGGAACCAACCAAAACCGTCCGTCCACGTGCAGAGCCGCGCCGACGCCGCCCGCTCGACGCCGCCCGTGCCGCCCCCGCGCCGTCTCGCCGACATCCCAGGGCTGGGGCCGATACGCCTGCGCGCCCTCCAGAAGGCGGGACTCGATAATCTTGCCGCGCTGCGGAAAGCCTCGCTGGAGACGCTGCTTGCCGTCCCGGGGCTGACTGAGATCAAGGCGCGGCATATCCAGAGCTTTCTTGCTCCATTCTCGGAGCTGCCCTGCGTCGACCCGCCCGCGGGCAAGGCAGGCACGGCGCCGCTAGTGCAGTGGGAGGCCGCTCCGGCTGTTGCGCCCTCGCTGTCGCCGCTCGCGGCCGAAGCTGTTCGCGCCTTGGGACGCGCCGCTCGCTTTCTGTTGGGGACGCATGCACCACAGTTTCGCAACCGTCTCGTGCGTGAACTGGCCCGTTTCGCCGAGCGCGCGGAGAGTCTCATACTGGAGCCGGGAGCTCTGACCGCCTCCGAGCAGGAACAGCACATGCGCCAGCTTCGACGGGCCGGGGAAGAGTTCGCCGCCGCAGATGCTCAGGAGGAGCTGGACCGCAAGGCACAGTCTGCCATCGCCGACTCGCTGGCGGAGATCAACATCGCTCTGGGTGCGCTGCCGGAGAGGGAACCGGCAAAGGAGAAAGGCAAATCTCATGTCTGATCTGCAGGTGCAGGAGTTTCGCAGCCCGATGCCTCTGCCCTCCGATGCGGCCCTATACGCCGGGGTCGACGTTGGCAGCAACACGGTCAAGATGGTCATCGGTGATCTTGGCGGCGGCAGAGCGAACCGCGTCTACGAGGCGTCCGTGCAGTCCCGGCTCGGAGAAGGCATGATGGCCCAGGCCCATCGCCTTCGGGAGGTGCCCATTCTCCGCACTCTAGAGGCGCTGGATCACTTCGTCGCGGAGGCAAAGCTCTACGGGGTTCAGAAGATAGTGGGGGTGGGCACAGCCGCCCTTCGCAACGCCGAGAACCAGAGCGAGTTTCTGCGCCGAGCGAGCGAGCGTACCGGGCTTGAGGTCGAGGTGATTCCCGGTGAGGAGGAGGCGCGGCTGAGCTATCTCGCCGTGCGCCGCGATCCGCAGTGGCGCAATATACCCAGGCTGCTGGTCGTCGACATCGGCGGCGGGAGCACAGAGGTGATCCAGGGCGATGCGAACAGCGACCAAATCGTCTCCCGCATCAGCGTCAACTGGGGCGCGGTGAAGCTGACGGAGAGTTTTCTTAAGTCCGACCCGCCCGCAGTCTTCCAGCTCGCGGCGGCGAACGACGCGGCGCAGGACGCCTTTTCGGCCATCCCTCTGCCGGAGCATTTCAACGATGCGGAGACGCGAGTCGTCGGCGTCGGCGGCACTCTATCCAACCTGGCGGCAATACAGCGCGGTGTGCGCAGCGAGACGGAATCGATGCATGGCTACGTGCTTCATGCCGACGACCTCGAGGATGTTCTCTGCATGCTTGCGACACGCACGATAGCCTCCCGCAAAACCCTCCCTGGCCTCGATCCGCGCCGCGCAGACATTATTCTCGGCGGCGCGATCCTTCTCTCGCAGGCTCTCGCGCATCTTGACAGCCTGACGGTGGAGGTCAGCACGCGCGGCTTGCGCTGGGGCCTCCTCTACGACCGTTTTCTGTCCAAAAAAACGCCTTAAGCCGGCTAAGCGGACATCAAATGAAAGTGGCCAGCTCCTCTCCCTTCATTCTCCATCCTTCTCCTTTTTGCGAGCCGCCACGGCCTCCCGAATTTCTCGATTGCGGCGCTCCTGGCGTCGTTGGGGACTCATGAGGCGATTGATCAGAAACCAACTGAACCAGATCAACAGAAGCAACACGGGAATGGTGGAGTAGTGGAGGATCTGCTCGTAGAGCTCGCGTGAGAGGATGGGGTTGATTGGATCGGGAACAGGATCAGGGGTCATCTTCGTAATTCTCCCGAAGCGCTGGAGAGCTGACTGTGACAGTCAGCTCTCCTTTCACCTTGAGAACCGCTAATTACTCTTTCCAAGAGTAGTGCGCTTCAAAAAACAAGCCCTGCGTTGAACGAACGCAATCAGCCCACTCTCTGGAAAATCCTGAAAATCAGTTTAAATCCGCTAGATCCTGGTTCAGACAGTGCCCTTCCGGTCGAAGGAAAGGGATCGAGGACGCGGGCATCAAAGCGAGGTGAGGTCGAGGCTGATGTCGAGGGCGGGGGCGGAGTGGGTTAGGGCGCCTACCGAGATGATGTCCACACCGGTCTGGGCAATCGCACGGACGGTCTCCTCGTTCACTCCTCCGCTGGCTTCTGCCGCCGCCTGCCCCTCCACGAGTTCGACGGCCTTACGAAGCATTTCGAGGCTCATGTTGTCGAGCAGTACGATGTCCACTCCCGCCTCGATTGCCTCCGTCACCTGCGCGAGCGTTTCGCACTCCACCGTCACGGTCATCGTGTGCGGGGCCTGCGCGTAGGCCGCCTGAACCGCCGGGGTGATGCCTCCCGCCGCCTGGATATGATTGTCCTTGATCAGAATGGAGTCGTAGAGGCCGAAACGGTGGTTGAAGCCGCCGCCCACGCGCACTGCATACTTCTCTAGGATGCGCAGACCAGGAGTTGTCTTGCGGGTGTCGACGACGCGGGCTTTCGTGCCCTCGACCAGCGCGGCGAAGCGGGAAGTCTTCGTGGCGATGCCGGAGAGTCGCTGGAGAAAATTTAGTGCCACTCGCTCCGCCGTCAGAATGCTCCGCGCTGAGCCGCTGACGATCATCAGCTTCTCCCCCGCCTCCACATAGGCGCCCTCCTCGACGGAGAGCGTGACATCAAGCCCCGGGTCGAACTGGAGAAAGACCATCTCTGCGACCGGCAGGCCCGCGATTACTCCAGACTGCTTTGCGACGATTCTGCCCTCGGCTCGTTTCTCCACAGGCACCGTCAGCAGGCTCGTCAGGTCGCCCGTGCCGATATCCTCCGCAAGGGCAGCCCGCACGATGTCGGCACATTCCGGAAAGTATGCAGCCATAGTCCTTCTCCTTTTCTTTCCTCTAAATGGGCGGCTTCAGGCGTCCGATGATGACTTCACAGGGAGCGCGGTGCAGCAGGGTATCGACAAGGTGATGAAAACGGTCGTGGCCTTCGCCGCCAAGCGGCTCGTCCGTCGCGCCCAGAACGACGCTCTCAGCTCCGGTGTTGCGCAGGGAGATGAGAATGCCCTCCGCGGCGTCCCGAACTCTCTCCACATGCTCCGTAGCCGTCGCACTGACCTGGCGCGCGAACTGCATCGCCTGCGCCAGCGACTCCTGCGCAGCCTGCTCTGCTTCCAGCAACGGCGCGTTGAGCGGGAGTGTGCGGGTGACCTCCAGAAAATAGACCAGATGGACTTCCGAGCGCGTGCCGCGAGCGAGACGGCCTGCAAGCGTCGCGCCGTAGGTCAGGTCCATTCCTGCCATCAACGGAACAAGAATAACCGAAGTGCGCTTCGTAGGATCCGTGGACGGCTTCTGCGCGACGTTTCTTTGCATGCGAAGCGAGGCGCGCGCCTCCTCGACCGAATCTGCGATCGGCAGCTGCGACCGCACCCCTGGCACGGTTCTCAGGACGCTCATCACTTTGTCGGGCAGGTGTACGACCACGATGCGGGTGTGCGCCGCCTCGATGTCGCGCATGGCCTCCAGAAAGGTCTTCGCGCCGTCCTCCGAAACGTCGATCAGTGCGCCGCAGTCCACGATGATGCCTTTGGGATGATCGTTGAGCAGCAGGTTCGCGGCCGCCTTGATGGTGAGCCACTGGTTTTTATGCAGCGAGCCGGAAAGCTTTACGACGTCCTCAGAGGTCTCGATGATCATAATGGCTGCTCCGTTTTCTGCGGTTAGGCATGGGGTGGCTCATGTCCGTGCTGATCCGAAGCAGGCCCATCCTCCTCGGCCATCGCGTCCAGGGGCAGCATGTCCTGCTTGTGCAGGTAGTAGCGCACGTTCGCCACGACCACATCCTTGCGGTCGAGCAGGGCGAACTTAAGGCGAAGGCTGGCCTGGCCATGCAGGAGGCTATGCCACCACTTTGTCGGCACATACTCCGGCAGCACCACTGTCACGAGATGATTGCTGCGCTCGTGCTGCACGGCGTCGAGGTAGCGCATGATGGGCGTAATGAGCTCGCGGTAGGGCGAGTCGAGAATGACCAGCGGAACATCCTTGCCCCACTTCTCCCACCGCTCCTTGAGCAGCGCATTCTTCTCAGGATCGGTGGAGATGTGCACAGCGCGGCAGTCGGATGAGAGCGAGCGCGCATACTCCAGGGCGGGCATGACTCCCCGATGCAGTGAGGGAACCAGCACCAGCACGGTGTTTCGGAAGCTCTCGGGCGGAGGATCGTAGTGCGCCATCTTCAGCTCTTCGGCCACGGAGGCGTAGTGACTGTAGATCTTGCGGAACATAAGCACCAGCAGCGCAATCAGCACCATGACGATCCATGCGCCCTCCAGAAACTTCTCGTAG
>JANXLO010000229.1 GCA_025355115.1 Chthonomonadaceae bacterium | reverse complement strand
TGACAGAGCCGCATGGAAAGAGCGCCGTAAAAATGTCAGCGAGTGAAGTGCCGGGGCGCAAGGCAGCGCTCACCGTTGAGGTCATCTGAAGGAGGGTAGGATAGCGCTCCACTGCGAACAGCCTCTCCGCCTTCACAGTGCCGGGGATAGCGAGGCGTCCCAGATCGTTCCTCAGCAGATCGACGATCATGATGTTCTCCGCTCGATCCTTCTCAGACATTTCCAGGGCTCGAGCGTGGGCGTAATCTTCCTCCGACCAGCGCCCGCGCGGCATCGTGCCCTTCATGGGACGGGTGACGATTCGGTCGCCCTCGCGGCGGAAAAAGAGCTCGGGTGAGACGGAGAGAATGCGATATCGGCCGAGGTTCATATAGGCACCGAAGCCGGGCTTCTGAGCAGCCAACAGCTGTCTGTACCAACTAAGATCGCTCCCGGTGAAGGCCGCTCGAAGCCGCATCGTGTGATTGACTTGATAGCAATCGCCAGCGCCAATCGCCTCTCGAATCTGTCCTATATGCTGCGCGAACCGCGCCTCCGACAGGCTCGGCTCCCAGTCAGAGATCGTGAAGTCGCCTCCTGTCTCCCGCTTTTCCTCAGTCATTGGGCTGGAAAATAGTCCAAACCAGACGAGCGGCAATCCGGAGGCAGGTGCAGTTCTCATCGCCTCGTCAAACGCGGGCGCCGCCTCATACGAGACAAATCCGGCTGCATACAGACCCTTCGACACCGCGACTTCGACCTCGCGAAGGGCCGGCAGAACCTCTTCGG
This sequence comes from Chthonomonadaceae bacterium, assembly GCA_025355115.1. Lineage (GTDB taxonomy): Bacteria > Armatimonadota > Chthonomonadetes > Chthonomonadales > Chthonomonadaceae > JANXLO01. Next base: position 2,474 of record JANXLO010000229.1, on the reverse strand, counting down.
CGCGATAGGCGGCGACAATCCGAATCGGCTTGGAGAATGTCAGCGGCCCATGCATAGATCCCTCCGTGCCGCTAAATTCGAAATGGAGTCGGCAGTCGTCCGCACTATTCATTATGGAATGCCTTCCAAATACGAAGGGTGGCTCGCTTCGCTCAATCCTTTACAACAGTGAGGAACAGAATGCACTGCTCCCGCCGTCTGCTTCCCAACAGGCAGTCGGTGGCCTGACCACTCTACAGGAGGCAAATCATGAATGCGCAACGAGTTCACACGCTGCTGCCAGCTCTCGCCCTCTGCGTCATGTCGAGCTCGGCTCATGCCAAGCAAGGCACTGTCGCACATCAGATAAAGCAGACGGGGAAAACAGTCTACCATAAGACCACGAGCACGCTGAAGACCGCCGCTAAAACTACAAAGAAGGTCGTGAGGAGCGTCGCCGCGACTCCCTCCTGGGCCAAACTCAAGGCCGCGTATGATTATGACAACAACGCGGCAGCCGACATCAAGGAGACGCCGCAGGACAGCGACAGCGCAGTCGTCGTCAACCTGACGTTCACGGGCCCCAACGGCAAGCCGGTCAACGGGATATTCATGCGGCCTAAGGCCGAAGGCGTCTACCCCTGCGCGCTTGTGCTGCACGGCCTGACGAACAACAAGGAGATCGCGATAAAGCTATACGGTCAGATGCTGCTCGCAAAAGGAGTGGCCATCCTTGCGCTGGACGCGCCGCAACACGGCAAAGAGCAGAGCCCGAACAAAAAGTACTGGAGCGACCAGGTCTACACGGCCGCCGTCCATCAGGGCGACCGGAACTATCGCCGTGCACTCGATTACCTGACTGCGCGTCCGGATGTGGATAAGGAGCGCATCGGCGCCATAGGCTACAGCATGGGCGCGATCATGAGCTCGATCCTTGGCTCGGTAGACCCGAGAGTGAAGGCGCTCTCACTCTGCGTCGGGGGCGACCCCTTCCTGGCAGTGGCACGAACACGGCAGCGTGAGGAGGACTACGACGTCTGCCCCAGCCTTTTCCTCGGGCATTTCGCTCCACGTCCCGTCATCCTCTTCAACGGCAAGACAGATCCGGTGATCGTGCCGCCTGCCGCCATTCTGCTCCAGAATTCAGCTCAGTCGCCCAAGCAGGTGGTCTGGTACGGAGGCACGCACGACGTTCCGACCTCGATAAGACAGAAAGCAACGGACTGGCTGGCGAGCAAACTCGGGGCCACTGCTCCGGCGAAGGCGGCACCTGCCAATGAACCGCCGAAGGACAAAAATCCCTGAGGATCGCACTACCGCAGCCAGCGGAGCAGAACAGACGCCAGCCCCAGAAAGATGCTGATGCCGATGACATCCTGAAATGCCGTCTCGAAGGGGCCTGCGGTTAGCGCGGGGTCGAATCCCGCGCGTTTGGACATGAGGGGAACGACGGTGCCAACGATCCCGGCGATGTTGACCGCGAGGAACATGCCCAGGAACACGATGAGGCCGAACGCCCAGTGCCGATCCCAAATTCCCCCGATGAGCCCGAGCGTAACGGCGCAGGCCGCGCCCAGGATCGCTGTCGTAGTCATCTGGCGGAAGACAGCATGCTTCCAGTGAGCAAGCTGCACATGCCCGCTGGACAGGCCACGTATGATGATGGCGGCGGATTGGAGGCCTGTATTTCCGCTGATGGCGGAGATGATCGGCATGAACGAGGCCAGGAGAATGTATTTCGTCAGCGTCTGGTCGAAATGATGGATGACGAATCCGGCCAGAAGCTCGATGAACAGGGTCGCCATGATCCACGGCATTCGCAGCCCGGCGACCTGCGCCGGGGACTTGTTCTCCAACTCCTGAGCGTCCGAGCCCGACATGCGAGCGACATCTTCGTTCGCCTCCTCCTGAATGACGTCGATGACGTCGTCGGCGGTGATCACGCCGAGCAGGCGGCTTCCTGCATCGGCAGATACCACCGCGAGCGCCGTCAGATCGTATCGGGCGAACATGTTCGCGGCCTGCTCCTGATCGCAGTCAGGGGAGACTGTCACGATCTCTTCGCACATGAGTTCTCGAACAGGAGTATCCGGGCTGGCGGAGAGAAGCGTTCGCAAATCCACCTCCCCGCATAGGCGTCCCTCCGCATCAAGGACATAGACGAAGAAGATATGCTCCGCGCTTTTCTTTTCGCGAAATCGAGCGATGGCTTCGGCTTGCGTCGCCGTGACGAGCACATCCACATAGCCGAGGGACATGATGCCGCCCGCGGTGTCCTTCGGATAGGCGAGCAGAGTGCGAATGTCCCGCGCCGTCTCCGCGTCGGTCAGCGTCAGGACGCGCTCTGCGGCATCGCCCGTCAGCCCGCCCAGAATGTCTGCCCCTTCGTCCGATGGCAGCTCTTCGAGGATATCCGCGAGCCGCTCGTGATCGGTGATTCTGAGCAGACGCGCTTCGGTAACCGGATCGACCTCGTCTAGAACTTCGGCGGCCTC
>JANXLO010000216.1 GCA_025355115.1 Chthonomonadaceae bacterium | reverse complement strand
GGAGGAATTATCCATTTGCTAATCGAACGGTAGGCAGACGGCCTGTCTACCATCAGGCCGCCCATTGACAGATAGACCAATGGGAGGGAGATCGAGGATGATCAAGAGTGCAGCAAAACTGATGGGTATCGCTCTTCTGATGATGGCTATCGGAGCACCCTTAGCGAAAGCCACGGACGACATGAAGGGAACCGCCGCTGCTGTGGTAATAGCCATTTCCATAATATTGTGTATCGGTGGCGCGGCAACGTTTCTCTTTGGTTTGTTCAAGCTGATCGCAGGTCTCATAAAGCGCACGTAATGGGTTCTGCTCTCGAAACTTGGAAAATACTATTGGCGAATCCATTTCCGGAAATTCGATGCGCCCTTTATTGCCCGCTTCATGACCCAGATGCTGTCAAGTGTTGGCCTTTCTCCGAATTCACTACGCAGGATCAATGAATCTCTGGCCCTAATTTCAGCCGAGATGAGCCCTCTCCCGTCCTAATGAGAGGGAGCGGGGCTCTAAACGAAGCTTAAGGCCAGTTGCAATTTCATCAAAATCGGGTATTAGTCTGCCCGTCACACACTGTGCATGTGTCGCGTTCCACAATCGAAGGGAACGTGAGCAGTGGATGCTCCCGGGGCCGAATACGTCAGCCCTAAGTTTTTGGGGAACGCATGTTCGGAGGACGGCGCTATCTTTTGCCGGAGGTGAGCAGTTGAAGGGCCGCGGAGATTAGCCCGGCGGCATCGGTCTTGTCCGCGGCTTTTGCGAAGACCTGATCGGCGGCTCGGCGGGCGTCCGGCCTGCCGTATCCGAGGCCCACTAGAGCGTCCAGGATGTCCTCGTGAACGGCGTTTTCCGTGGCAGTCTGCTGGCTGGCAACCGCACGATCTACTCGCTGCTCGAAGACGAAAGCCGCCATTTTATCGCCCAGTTCCAGGCAGAGGCGCTGCGCAAGCTTCGGCCCCACGCCGGGAACTTTCGTGATTGTCTTGGTGTCGGTCGTGGAGATGGCGCGGGCTAGCTCGTCGACGCGCAGAGTCGAAAGCATCGCCATCGCGACTTTTGCTCCCACCCCGGAGACACTGAGCAGAACCCGGAACGCCCGCAGCTCCTGGGCGTCCAAAAAGCCGTAGAGCGTCATGTCGAAGTCGGGCTGGACTCTACCCACAAGATGCGTTCGCAGCGTCGTCTTGCCGCCGATCTCCGGCATCCCGGCTAGCGTCGGCACGGGCACCACGACCTCATACCCCACCCCTCCCGCATCCAGCGTCACCGTGTTTCCCTCGATCCGGATCAGGGTTCCTGTCAGCTGCGCGATCATTTTGCACCTTCTCTAGGTCAGATTGCGATCCATCCATTTTTCAACGTCCGGCGGAATGAAGCGGCTCATCATGTCGAGCAGAAGGCTCGGGTCGGGGCTGACGAGCACAAGGTTAAGATGCTCCGGACGGACGAAATGCTCGGCGGTAGCATGGTTCAGAAGAGCCAGCATGGGATCGTAGTAGCCCGCAACATTTAGCAGTGCGCACGGCTTGCGATGGATGCCGAGCTGCGCCCATGTCAGTACTTCGAAAAACTCCTCGAAGGTTCCGCAGCCGCCCGGCAGAGCGATGAATCCATCGGCCAGATCCGACATCAGTGCCTTGCGCTCATGCATGGAGCCGACCACCCGCAGATCCTTAAGTCCCTGATGCGCGACCTCTCTATCCCGCAGCGACTGGGGGATGATTCCGATCACATCGCCTCCCGCCGACAGCGCGCCATCTGCCACGGCTCCCATCAGCCCCACCTGCGCTCCGCCGTAGACCAGCCCGATCCCGCGCTCGGCAAGCAGCGCTCCAACCGCTCGCGCGGTGCGCATGTAGATGGGGTCTGCCCCCGGACTCGATCCGCAGAACACACAGACTCGTCTCATGGGCACTCTTCTCTTTCGCTTTGCTCTCCACGCATTGGGTTTTGCCGATCCATCTCTCCGCTCACTAATCTCATTGTAGCCGGTGATTGCGCGGCTGTCAACCGCCAATTCTGCGCCGGGCGAGACGGCGCGTCCGGCAGGCGCGACTGCCGATTGACGCCATTTGTGCGATATGTTATAATCCCTCATCTGGTCGGTGCATCGCCTGAGGCGGGACAGCCGCGTCCCCCGCTTCTTTCCCGGCCACCGACGCCTCCCTTTTTGAGGAAACTATGCGAAATCTCTGGCGCAATGCGGGAGCGTATATCGCTCTCGTCGTCGTCATACTCATTTTTGCCGTACGGCTGCCGGAGTTCCGTCAGCCTTCCAATCTGCTCAACCTGCTGGATCAGTCTGTAGAGATCGCCGTCGTCGCCGTCGGAATGACCGCCATTATTCTGACGGGCGGAATAGACTTGTCCGTCGGCAGCGTCGCCGCGCTCGCTCCGTTTCTCGGCGCATGGGTCATGACAAGGCATCCCGAATGGCTCGGCGGCGCGGCTGGCACTGCCTGGTTTGGCATCGCGATAGCGCTACTGGTCGGGGCGGCGGTAGGGGCCGTCAACGGCTTCGCCATCACCCGGTTCAGGCTGCCGCCCTTTATCGCCACGCTCGGCATGATGAGCATCGTGCGCGGCGCGGCGTTCCTGGTCTCCAAGGGCTCGGGCATCTCCTCCGGCTTCCCGCAGGCGTACAAGTTCACCGCCGCAAATCTCATATCTGTCC
>JANXLO010000020.1 GCA_025355115.1 Chthonomonadaceae bacterium | reverse complement strand
CTCATCACATAGCCGAAGAGAGGCTTGTTCTCCTCGAGTATCTGCGGGAAGATGTCCTCACTCCAGTCATATTTTTTGCCCATCTCCATATAGTCGAAGATGGAGGGCTCCAGAATATACATGCCAGTGTTGACGGTGTCGGAGAAGACTTCGCCCCAGGAGGGCTTCTCCAGAAAGCGGCGGATGCGGCCGGAATCGTCTGTAATGACTACGCCGAATTCGAGGGGATTGGGGACATGGGATAGGACGATGGTCGCGAGGCTCTGCTTCTCCTGATGGAACTTCATCGCGGTTTCGATGTTGATGTCCGTCAGCGCATCGCCGCTGATGATAAGGAAAGCGCCGTCCTTCAGGTGCTCTTCGGCCTGCTTGACGCTTCCAGCCGTCCCAAGCGGCGTCTCCTCAACCGAGTAGACGATGCTCACTCCCCACTCCGAGCCATCCCCGAAATAGTTCTCGATCTCGTCGGCAAGATAGTGCAGCGTGACGACAATCTCCTCGATGCCATATTTTTTTAGGAGCAGGACGATGTGCTCCATGATCGGCACATTCAATGCCGGCGTGAGCGGCTTCGGGCGTTGGGAAGTCAGCGGACGCAATCGCGTGCCTTCACCACCGGCCATAATTACAGCTTTCATTCGTCACCCCATTTCAAGCGACCCGTGCAGTTCCGGGCAGCGTCGCCTCTCTATTTTCTATTTACCGAACACTTCCTGAGAACGAACACCCTTTTGCTGACTATTCGCCCTCCCTGGCCGATCTCCCTGCTTCAAGGACGGTGACCGACTGCGCGGGCAGATTTACGAGATTGGTGCGGGCTCGCTGTCTCATCCATTGGCAGACGTTTGACTATTCCCCGCTACACTCCCAATGCCGAACCTCTCAAGCGCTCCGTAGAGCAGCAGGGCTCCGCCAGCGAGTGACGTGATAACGCCTGGCTTGATTCCGAACCGGGAGAGCGGCACGAGGAGGCAGACTGCGGCAGCAGAGATTTGGATTGCGGCCATTCGGCCTTTGTTTTGACGCGTCGGCGTGACCAGAAGACTGGCTCCGCAGAGCGCGGCGCACAGCGTAAGCGGCCAGCGCAACATCAGGCCAAACCCCGTTATCTGGACATCTGCGGGTACATTCACAACCAGAGTTGCGGGCATGGCTCGGAGAGTCTCCTGCGAAAACGGCTCCTGCTTCCATACCAAAAACAGGCTCGCGACGCAGAGCGACATGCCGACGAGCGTAGCGATCTCCGCCCTGGTAAGAAAGCGTCGCTGAGGCTCCGTTATGTGATTATTTTCCGTAGGATTCACAACGGTGGATTCCACAAACCAAGAGGAAAATCCTGCCTATGCCGAAGCTGATTTGTGCGCCGTTTTGACGGCTTAAACGCGACCGAGCCGGATACGGGAGTGTATCCGGCTCAGTCAGTTGAGTGGGGAAGTTCACGTTCAGTCGCGGGAGGCGTTGAGGCCCGCGATCAGCATACCGAGCGCGATCAGGCAGTTGACGGCGACCCAGGGGAGCAGCTGCCAGAGGCCGATGTCAGCGCCGAGCGGAGTGGTGCCGTGCAGGAACTCCCATCCCATGTGCGCTGTCATACCGACAGCCAGCCAACCCAGCATCCGCTTCTCCGTCTTGTCCGCTCCGGTGACGAGCAGCGCTGCGGGAATCAGGACACTGTGCGCGACCAGGTTCCAGTGCGACGTGCCGCCGAGGAAGTGCGTCAGCCAGTCAGGAAGAAGCAGGCCCACCGATAGTGCAGTGGT
>JANXLO010000184.1 GCA_025355115.1 Chthonomonadaceae bacterium | reverse complement strand
CCGCACTTGAACGCCCGCGATTGGGTTGATATCCAGGGATGAGGACATGAAAACTCTTTCCGGAACAGCTCTGCAAGCTGATATGGTCGTGGCAAGGATAACGCTTTGCAGTTCAGCCTAGCTCGAAGGTGCTGACGCTGTAATGGCAGTCAAGCGGCAACTGTGGCGTCCCATTAGCATACATTCTTGCCGTCTCGAAGATCGGCTGAAGTCCATGCCGCCGGGCAAGATCGAGGCTTTCAGGATTGCATTCCAGTGAATCGACGAAGAGTGTCCGCCCGGGCCGTTGCGCTGCTAGTGACAGAAAAAGCTTCTCGGCTGCCTCCGGGGTCTCCGCATACAGAGGGCCAATCTGATAGCCCTCCTGGCGCGGACGAAGCACCCCATAGCCCGCAAGCTTGTCTCCCTTCAAAATGCCGAGGGCACAGCTGTCCGGGAGAGTGATCCATCGCCTTAGAAACCTGTCGCGCGGGGCGAAGAACATGCGGCGGTCAAAGGCCTCCAACTCAGTGATGGGCAGTTCGCTGAGAGGAAAGACGTCTGGAGACTCGACTGATTCCACCTTCCCGGAGAGCCGGATGTTTCGGTAGGCCAAAGCAAAGCCGGAGTTGATATAGTTGGGCTGTTGCTCGATGACCCCATCAAGCCCGATGACCCGGTTTCCCAGATAGTCCATAGCAGCGTGGAATAGTCGACGGCCATACCCGTTGCCTCGGTAGGATGGTCGCACGATATAGAGGCCAATAAACCCCATCTTGTCGTCGTAGGCTACGGCGCTGACGGATCCGATTGGGATACCGTTAAGTTCTCCCAGAAAAAAGCCGTTAGGATCGGCGGCGAAGAAAGCGTCCTGATCGAATTTTCCAGGATTCCAGCCTTCCTCAATGCAAAATTGCCAGGCCGTGTCCAGATCAGCCCGCCTCATTCTGCGGATAGTAAAATTGTCTCCGTTCATTGCCATCTATCCCAGGAGAAGCGTGTCGCGGCCCTCATTGACCATACGAATAAGATACTGCCCGTAATCGGTTGACGTAATGGGATGAGCCATCGCAAGCACTTGCTCAGCCTCGATGTATCCGCACTGGTAGGCGATCTCCTCCAGGCAGGCAACCTTTAGGCCCTGACGGCGCTCGATGGCTGCGATGTAGTTCCCGGCCTCCAGCAGCGAGTCGATCGTGCCTGTATCGAGCCAGGCCATTCCCCGACTCAGCCGCTCTGCCCTCAATGTGCCGTCTGCGAGATAGAGGTTATTAAGATCGGTTATCTCCAGCTCCCCTCGCTTGGAGGGTCGAATCTGCGTCGCAAAGTCGCAAACACGATTGTCGTAAAAGTAGAGGCCGACCACGGCATAAGGCGATTTCGGATGCTCGGGCTTCTCCTCGATGGACTGCACGTTACCTGCACCATCGAACTCCATGATGCCGTACCGCTGCGGGTCTTTTACCCTGTACCCGAAAACGGTGGCACCGCGCTCCAGTGTTGCTGCTGCCCGAAGCTGCGCCGGAAAGCCATGCCCATAAAAAATATTATCCCCCAGGATGAGACAGGCCGAATCCGACTGAAGAAACTGCTTACCGATCAGAAATGCCTGCGCGAGACCTTCCGGTTCAGGCTGAGTCGCGTACTGAATGGAGATACCGAACTGGCTGCCGTCGCCGAGCAGCCTTTCGAACAGCGGCTGATCGACGGGCGTGGCTATGAGCAGGATATCGCGCAACCCCGAAAGCATGAGAACGGAGAGCGGGTAGTAGATCATCGGCTTGT
>JANXLO010000172.1 GCA_025355115.1 Chthonomonadaceae bacterium | reverse complement strand
GGTGGGACCTTTCAATCGGATGGGGCACTGACCGCTTGCGAAAGGATTTGACTCCATGAAGCTCTCTCGACTCCTTATGGGCACTCTTGCCCTGGCAGGTCTCGCTGCGCTCACCGCCGGAGCTGCGAACGCTCAGGCTGTCACCCCGGTGTTCGTCTCCGCGAGTGCCTCAGGCGGCAACTTCAACTTCGTCTACAACATCATCCTGGGTGCAGACACCCGCATTCAGGCGGGCAACCTCCTGACGTTCTACGACTTCAACGGGCTGACAGGTACGCCGACCTTCGTGGCCACTGCGCCGGGAGCCAGCTTCGCGATTACCACGCCATTCCTTGGCGCCAATCCTCCCCTGACCCTCGCGCCCGCAGGGGACAGTGGTGCCATTGCCAACGTCTCACTTAACTACAACGGCATCTCGCTCGACAGCGGGGCGACCACAACGACCAACCTGGGTACTTTGAGCATCCTGTCCACTGCTCCCGCCACCGGCACCTTCACCGGCTTCGCGGCCAACAGCACCAAGATCAGCAGCGGCACGGCGGCGGGCAACCAGTCCTTCGTCACGGGGCCGAACGCGCAGATCAGCGGCACCACCCCTGAGCCCGGCACCTTCGCCCTGCTCATCGGAATGGGTCTCACCGGCGCGTCCATCGCACGTCGCCGACTTCGCCGCAAATAGTCTCTTTCCAATTGAGGCTAACGAAAAGTGCCCCGGAATCGCAGGATTCCGGGGCACTTTTCGTTCGTTGATCTTAAGACATGGTCGATCCTACTTTGTTAGGACTGGACAGTGTGTCAAATGACGTTCGCCTGCTCGGCCCAAAGCAGGACATTCCCCCACTCAGGCGAGGGGATCAGACCATCGTGAGTGAGACGCTGGACGAGGCCCGTCATGAAATGCAGCGTATACTCTGGGCTGAGCGCGAGCTCCCTTGCGATCTCACCGGGCGTATAGCCTTCCCGAGACAAACGCAGCGCCCTGCGCTGATCGCCACTCAATGTATCAATGATGCGCTGATTAGCCTGACGCAGAATGCGCCCCTGCTTTCGATACCGAACTATGGCTTTCGTGCTCAAACGTTCTCCTGATGGCTCGCGGGTTGCGGCAGAGTTGGTCTTTTGTTTCGGCGCAAAGTCAGTAAACTCCTGCGCGGGGAGGCGCGGCGAAGGACTTCTCCCGCTCTATCCGACAAAACCGGCACGAAAATAGTTTCGCAACTCCCGGCGGCGTCGTTCGCTGCATGCCTCAAAGCGTCACGTCGGAGATGCACCCGTCGGCTTCGAGAATGGCGCAGTAGCGGCAGATGGCTTTCATGCGCGGGGAGAACGCCGCGAAGGTCGCACGGGGTATCTTCATCCGATAGGGCTGGCCCTCGAAACGGAACCATCCACGTGAATAGACGAGCGCGAGATTGGGGCGGGAGCGAGAGCCGTTGCTCGGCGTCCCTCTGTGCCAGACTCTCGCGTCTCGCAGAAGCAGATCGCCCGCCTTCGGCAGCAGGCGCACGGAGGGCATCTGCGCAGCCAGCCGCTCCAAATCCTTTGGCTGCGCGATCATATGGGTGCCGCCGGGCCAGAGTTCGAGCGGGCCATTCTCCTCCGTGAAGTCGACTAGCGGCATATTCAGCACCACGCTGTAGACGGGAACGCCGAATGGAGCCTCGGGAAACGGCAGGCGACAGTCGAGATGCACAGCCTGATAGCTTGAGCCGGGGAACGGAGTGTCTGACGCGAAGTATGTCAGTATCTGATCCGGCCCAAACAGATTCTCCGTAATCGCCAGCACGTCCGGGTTTTCGTAGAGCAGCGCATCGGCAAAGGGCGGCTCGAACGGCAAGTGCATCTGAAAGCGATTCGCGCCGCGATTGGTCGGCTCTTTCGCCCGTTTCTCCTCCAGAAGCACATCGAACCGCGCAAGGATCGTCGCGATCTGCTCCGCCGAAAAGACGTTTGGGAGCAGGGCATAGCCGTTCATCCGAATCTCGTCCGCCTTCTCCTGCACCTGCATCGCCGTGAGCATAGCCTCGTCTCCTTCATCATGCATACCGCGTCGTCAGTAGACTCGATTTCCAGGCGGCACTTCGCGCTCCGGGGCCAGCAACACGACCCTGTTCTCGGTGTCCGCCGCGCCAAGCACCAGCACTTCCGAAGCAAACCCCGCGATCAGCCGCTTGCCGAAATTGACGGCGCAGACCACTCGCCGCCCGATGAGTTCCTCCGCTGTGTAGAGCTCCGTGATCTGGGCGCTGGAGGTCTTCTCCCCAAGCGGCCCCAGGTCGATCCAGAGTTTATAGGCGGGCTTGCGAGCCTTCGCGTTCAGCTCCGCCCTGACGATCCTCCCCACGCGCATCTCCACCATTCCGAACGCTTCGTAGGGGGTTATCGCAGTCGCCGCCCACGTCGTCTCATTCTCCTCCGCCATACGAGTCTCCTCTCTGCTCTCGCTCAAATATTTTCCGTGTATTATACTACCTGGCTATGGAGTGTCCATGGAGGCAACCGAAGCGTTTCTTCCGCTCCGCAGTGCAATTCTTGCCGCGAGACGTAGTAGTGAGGTAACGAGTGGACGGGAGGCTGCGATGCGCGTCATGGTGACAGGTGCGACGGGGTTTGTAGGGAAGCAGCTCTGCCGACGCCTGCTACGTGAGGGACATGCTGTGACTGCGCTGTCGCGAGATGCGGCGCGGGCAAGTTCGGTGCTCGGGTCCGAGGTGACGTGCCTGTCCTGGGGCGGCGCCGACGACCGGAAGTGGCGCAACGCGCTCGGCAGCGTGGAGGGCATCGTTCATCTCGCGGGCGAGTCGGTCGCCGCCGAACGCTGGACGCCGGAGTACAAGCGCAAAATCTACGATTCGAGGATTCAGACGACCCGCACACTTGTCGATGCGATGAGGACAGATGCGGCCGGCGGCTCGGCGATCATCTGCGCGTCCGCCGTCGGCTTCTATGGAGACCGCGCCGACGAGACGCTGACAGAGAGCAGTCCGCCCGGAACCGGATTTCTGCCCGAGACCTGCGTCGCCTGGGAAGCGGAAGCGCTACGGGCAGAGGAGGACGATCACCGTGTCGCGTTACTGCGGATTGGCATTGTCCTGGGGGCAGGCGGAGCGTTGGAAAAGATGCTCTACCCATTGCCACTCCCCATCTCTCCTATCAAACTGGGACTTGGCGGGCCTCTCGGCAATGGCAGACAGTGGCTTCCCTGGATACATCTCGACGATGCAGTCGGGCTGTTTCTCCACGCCCTCGTCTCTCCGATCTCCGGCCCTCTCAACGTCACGTCACCGAATCCGGTCACTAACGCGGAGTTCACGCGCACACTCGGACACCTCCTCCACCGCCCGGCTATCGCCCCGGTTCCCGGCTTCGTGCTGCGAGCGTTGGTAGGAGAGTTTGCCGATACTTTGCTCGGCGGACAGCGCGTACTGCCTACAGTCGCGCAGAAAACCGGGTACCGTTTCCAGCATGAGACGCTGGAGTCGGCCCTCGCCTCGCTTCTCAAGACTCTTCAGCGCGTTTAGCCGACTCGCGCAAGGGAAAAGTATCGGGTCATTTGAGGAACGACGGAGTTAAAGCTACAGGATCAGCTTGGCGTAGAGAAGCTGCTGGGCATCCAACAGCTCTTGATACCGCGCATGGCGAGCCGGATCGGGCTTGAATGTCTGGCCTGTCCGGGCTACGGCATCTGTGGTGGCGGCGATGATTCCGGCGGCCTCCATGGCGAGAAGGGCTGCTCCACGACTGCTGGCCTCGGCTTCCGCGGCGAGCGTGAGCGGCTGACCGAGCGCATCGGCAAATATCTGAGTCCAGGCGGGCGAGTGGCCCAATGCGCCGCCCGACGCGATGGTCTGGTCGGCCTGCGGGAAGAGCTGGTGCAGGCTGCGCGCCGCCAGGGCGAAACGCAGCGCGACGGCTTCCATGGCACACCGCAGTATCTCCACCGGCTGCGTGTCCAGGTTCAGCCCGACGAGCGATGCCCTGGCCTCCGGATTCCAGCCCATGCTCCGTTCACCCGCCAGGAAGGGCAGGAACGTCAGGCCGTGCTCCCCCGGCTGCATCGCGGCCAACTGCTGCTCCAGGGCGTCCCCTTCCGGGAGCTGGAGAGTGCGCTTCAGGTAGGCGTAGACATGCCCGCCGTCGCTGAATGCCGCCCCGATGATTGGTCGCCGGCTGTCCACTCGATATCGCCAAAGGCCTTCGGGGACAGCGGTGTTCGCGGTGTCAGGAGCCGCCTTTTCATCCCAGACCGCTCGGATCGCGCCGGAAGTGCCGAGATTTATAGCGAGCCTATCCGGCGTCACGCAGC
>JANXLO010000147.1 GCA_025355115.1 Chthonomonadaceae bacterium | reverse complement strand
GCCCTGGTTGCAGCCATAGCGAGTCAGGATCGGAATGACTTCGTTGTTGAAGCTCACCGGCGTCTGCTTCGCCATGTCCTGCACAGTTACTTTTGCGCTCGTGGACTTGCCTCCGAAGCGAGCCGACAGCGAGCCGGTCCCATCTTGCAATGGCAGCACGGCACCGGCGCTTTGCAATCGAGCCGTCGTGGTCGTAGAAAATGCGGCGACCGCTCTGTCGGTGACATCTGCGGTCGTGCCGTCGGAGTAGCGCGCGAGCACAATGTAATGGGCTACAGAGCGCGGGCCTGTCAACTGAAGCGCGGGCGGCAGGATGGACAAAGAGGTGCAGGGAGCGTTAGAACTTGAGACGTTTGCTGGGCGCGAGGAGCCAGCCGGTCGACGCAAACGCTGCGCCTGAACGGAGGTGCTTTGTGAGGCGAATATCAGCAGGGCGATGGCCGCAAGAACTCCTGCGGCTGACGGACGGCTCAGGGAACGCGGCATTGTCGGTTCCTCCGAAGAACAGGTAGAGACAGGACAGAGCAGAGCGGTGCACGACGACGAACGGACGAGGCAATACTGCAGAGCAGACGTCATAGCCCTTACACATAGTATATGCGAATTTGACAGTACGGTCAAGTCGATGTTGCAGAAAATGCACCTCGGAGCAGAGTTTTTTGCATAAACGCTCAAACATGGGAGAGCTTTTTGTCAGCGCAAACAGACATGTCGTGTCGGGTATAATAGCCGCACGTTCGCGTTCGTCTTCCCATGCACACTGCCTTGCAGACAGCGGGGCTATTCGCGAGAAGGAAAACCTAATGGCATCTGCCTCGGTAGCGGAGATTTTCGAGACCATGGAGTATGGACCTGCACCGGAGAGTGCGACTGTTGCGCTAGATTGGATCGAGCAGCACAATGGAGAGTTCGGACTCTTTATTGACGGTGCCTTCAGGCCTTCAGAGACGGGCGAGACATTCCAGACGCTGAATCCGGCGACGGGCAGAGCGCTCGCCGCAGTGGCACAGGCGGGGCCAGCAGACGTCGAGGCGGCAGTGGCGGCGGCGCGCACGGCGCAGCCGGGCTGGTGGAGCCTCGGGGCGCACGGGCGCGCTCGATATCTTTACGCGCTTGCCCGGCAGGTGCAGAAGCATGCCAGGCTCTTCGCTGTGTTGGAGACGCTTGACAACGGCAAGCCGATACGCGAGACGAGGGACATAGACATTCCGCTTGTCGCTCGACACTTCTATCATCACGCTGGCTGGGCGCAACTGATGCCGACGGAGCTTCCGGACTGCCTGCCTCTAGGAGTCGTTGGACAGATCATTCCCTGGAACTTTCCACTGCTCATGCTGGCCTGGAAGATCGCTCCCGCGCTGGCGACCGGCAACACGGTTATTCTGAAGCCTGCGGAGTTCACCCCGCTCACCGCTCTCCTGTTCGCTGAGATCTGCTGTGAGATCGGCCTCCCGCCCGGTGTTGTCAATATTCTGACGGGCGATGGCAGCACAGGTGAGCTTCTCACCAAGCACCCTGGCATCGACAAGATAGCCTTCACCGGCTCTACGGAAGTGGGGCGGCTAATCCGGCAGACCACTGCTGGAAGCGGAAAGCGACTCTCACTTGAGCTCGGCGGCAAATCACCTTTCCTGGTCTTCGACGACGCGGATCTGGACGGCACGGTCGAGGGGCTGGTGGACGCGATCTGGTTCAATCAGGGTCAGGTATGCTGCGCGGGGTCAAGACTTCTGGTACAAGAAAATATCGCCGACCGCCTGCACCGTAAAATTCGCGCCCGGATGGCAAACCTGCGCGTCGGCGACCCGCTGGATAAGACCACGGACATCGGCGCGATCATCGCCCCGGTGCAGCTGGAGCGCATCGCCGCGCTGGTGCAGCAGGGGGAGGCGGAGGGGGCGACCCTCTGGCAGCCAGCCACCGCTTGCCCATCGGCAGGCTGCTTCTTTCTGCCGACGCTCTTCACGGATGTCGCGCCCTCCTCTGTGCTCGCGCAGGAGGAGATTTTCGGGCCCGTACTTGTCAGCATGACGTTCCGCACCCCCGCCGAGGCGGTCGAACTGGCGAACAACACTCGCTACGGGCTCGCCGCCAGCGTCTGGACGGAGAACATAGGCCTGGCCCTCGACATCGCGCCCAAGCTTAAGGCCGGAACAGTCTGGGTCAACAGCACCAATCTTCTGGACGCGGCAGCGGGCTTCGGAGGCTACCGGGCAAGCGGATATGGGCGTGAAGGCGGCCGCGAGGGGTTGTGGGAGTATGTGCAGTCCAGCGGGCGAAGCCGCGACGCCACCTCCTTTGGGCACAGCGCACAGCCGATTCTGGCCTTCGCCCCGGAAGCCCCTCCAGCGCTAAATCCAGTCACCGCAATCAACTTGCCCAATCTGGACAGAACTCCAAAGCTCTATATAGGCGGGAAGCAGTCGCGGCCCGATTCCGGCTACAGCGTCACTGTGTCCGGCCCGCATGGAGAGAGGGTCGGGGAGGTCGGCGAGGGAAATCGCAAGGACATTCGCAACGCGGTGGAGGCAGCCCGCAGCGCGGGGGCCTGGGCGAAATCCTCCGGGCACGTCAGGGCGCAGGTGCTCTACTACCTTGCAGAAAATCTCTCTGCCCGAAGCGGCGAGTTTGTCGAGCGCCTGGTGCAGATGACGGGCCGGAGCGCAGAGTCCGCACTCTTCGAGGTCGATCTCAGCCTGGACCGCTGCTACTTCTATGCTGCCTGGGCCGATAAGTACGATGGCGCAGTTCACAACACAGCCCTTCGAAACGTCACGCTGGC
>JANXLO010000125.1 GCA_025355115.1 Chthonomonadaceae bacterium | reverse complement strand
CCATGAGGTGACGGATTCGCGGGCCACCCATTTCAATCAGATCGGGTCACGTCTCGTGAATGCTCTGCCTGCAAGTGATCGCAACACCTGGGACTATCGCTTCCACGTTATCGACAGCAAGGAGATCAACGCCTTCGCGGTTCCGGGCGGCAACATGTTCATGTTCACGGGCCTGATGGACAGAATCAAGTCCGATGACGAACTCGCGGCCGTCACCGGACATGAGATGACTCATGTGCGCAAGCAGCACTGGGCCAAAGCCTATGCGAACCAGCAGAAACGCGAGCTTGGCATTGGAGTGCTGCTCGGCCTGACAAAAGCGGGCCGTAGCGCACAGACTCTGGCGGGGCTTGGGGACCAGCTGGTCGGGCTGAGATTCTCGCGCAGCGAGGAGGATCAGGCGGATGCAGGCGGCCTGCAGGATATGGTGGACGCAGGGTATGATCCGCATGGAATGCTCGATCTGTTCCATACGCTCCAGACATCCTCAGGCAGCAGGGGTGAGCCTCCGTCCTTCCTGAGCGATCATCCGCTGACGACGGATCGCATCAAGCGTACTCAGCAGCGAATAGACAGCCTCTACAGTCATCGAAGTCGCTAGCGATTGTCGCAGTTTTGGCCTCGCCCCGATGCCTTTGAAAGAAGTGAGAGCGCTCGCCCTCATCTCAAAGGCATTGGGGCTAGATCGCGTGTAGTACAATCTCCCCGCTTCAAATTACGCATTTCCGCAAACTCAAGCTCAGCTTCTGTGCTGCGCAATGGGACGTCCACGACGCGATGCAGATGTGGTCTCCAGGGGATGGTAGGTCTGGGTGCGGGCCTCATGCTCCATCGACTTAGCCTGCCGCCAGTCCTTTCCGCTGTCGTGGAGGAAGCAGCGTAGTGCAGATGACAGAGGCTGCAGCAGCTGCCCGCGCTCCGAGCCTAGCGCAGTGTAGACGGGACGCGCTGCGATCTGTCCGAGCGAGCGCCCCGTGCTGCCGAGTATGTAGCCTGCGTCCAAACCAGCGGCCTCCGCGGCCTGCTGGGCAAGCTGCTTCCAGGTCATCTGGTCGCCGTTGGTCAAGTGCCAGACGCCGCGCTCTCCGTCTATGAGGAGGTCCAGGCAGGCGTGGACGAGGTCAGGCAGATAGGTGGGGGAGATCGTCTGATCCTCGAGTGCGCGAAAGCCTTCCCGCTGGCTCACCGACCGAAGCGCGGCGGCGACGAAATCATGCTTGTCCCATGGGCTGAAGCAGGGACCGGGCCGCACGATCAGTGCCGCTGGCATGATCTCCTGCATCATGCGCTCCGCCCGCACCTTGCTGCGCCCGAATATGCTCACAGGAGAGCATTGATCGCTCTCCAGGTAAGGCGTCTTCTGCCGCCCGCTGAACACCTGATCGGAGGAGAAGGCGAGCAGAGCGATATTCTGCCGGGCGCAGATCGCCGCCAGAGCGGCAGGCCCGCCGGTATTGACTTGATAGCAGTGCTCCTCATCACGATGAGCCGAATCGACGTCTGTGCATCCGGCGGCGTTGATAACAGCCCAGGGCTGGTATTTTTCCAGTGCAGCTTCGACCGATGCCAGGTCGGTTATATCCATCTCCTCCCGCGACAGCGCGACCGAGGAGATGCCGCGATGATCGCACAGGCGGGCGAAAGCGTAGCCGAATCTGCCCGCCGCGCCCGTGATGAGCAGCGGTCGGGAGGCTTCGGGCGGGAAGACCGGCGGAGGTGAGCTGGCAGCAGGGATGGTCGTGAGGGCTGAGGCGCTTCGGTAGCAAAGACGCTGCGGACGTCTCCACCATCCAGGAGCGGTGAGAACCGGATGGCGAGGGGTTTCGTCTTTCGCCATCGCACGAAGCATTGGCGCGAGCGCTGTGGGGCGAGGGACGCCGCCCCGAATGTCGAAAACGCCCGGCTCATAGTGGCCGACCGGGCGAGTGAGAAGACTGTTCCAATCGTAGGCGCCTAGCACTGCCCAAACCGTCACTGCCCGGATATCCGTCCCTTCGGCTCGCATATCCTGGGCCGTCGACCAGACTTCAAACAGCCAGCGCATCTGCTCCTCGCGAGTGCAGCCTAGATGAGCTTCCGTAATCGCAAGCGGGAGCCCGTATCGCTCCCACGTCTCCGTAAGAACTCCTCTGACGCCATTCGGCTCCTGTGGAAGAACCCTGACCGCCTCCACATCCGCGTATCGGTCACGCCCGTTGCTGCCGTGCAGACGGGCAGGATACAGATCAAGCCGGTCGTCAAGAAATCGCTCGCTCGTCAGGTAGTGATTGATGCCGATGATATCGGGGGGGCAGGGGTTTTCCGCGAAGGCTTCAAGCTCCGCCTCCGCAATCCCGGCCCATAGCAGATGGCCCCAGAGTCGATGATGCCGATCCACTCGCCCGCACAGCAGATCCCAGCTGAGCCAGCGCCGTGCGTTTTCGAACTCAGCCTGGTACGCCATGCGAGGAGTAGAGTAGGTCCTGCCCAGGTCATCGGTCTGAATGAGCCGAGCGTGGGGATTGACCCGGCGGATTGCCTGCATTGACAGTGCCACAGCGCGGCACTGATTAACGAGCATACGGGCGAACGTTCGCTCGTCATCGCCATGCGGATACCAGTGCCCGTATAGGCCGCTGAAGCGGGCAGTGGTGACCGGCTCATTCACCGGTGTCCAGTCCCGCACCCAGGGGAACCGCTCGGAGACGCGACTGGCATACTCAGCAAGTCCCGTGGCGAATTCTGGATCCGCAAGACTGGTGTGCCGCGGGCCGCTGCCGTGGTGCACCAGACCGACGATGGGGCTGACGCCCAGTTCGCGGAGCATAGAGAGGCGCTCATCCGCCCAGGACCAATCCACCGATGCCAAATCACCCTCCGGAGCGAATCGCTCCCAGAGGACGGGATAGCGCAGGGCACGGATGCCTAGGCCAGCGATGAGGATTAGGTCCTCTTTACGCAGGTCGTGACCGCTCCGCTCGAGCTGGTCGCTGTAGCTGTCCTGAACGCGATTGAGCGTGCACTCGACTCCTGCCCACAGCTCCAAACCGGAAGTTTGCTGTCGGGGTTTCAAGGGCTTCTCCAGTGGCCGGAGCAGGCCAGTCATCTGAGTTTGGCGTAGGCCAGATTGTTCGCCGTGCCAGGGAACCAGTAGGTGATTTCAGGCACGCCAAGCGCCAGGTTATCTATCAATTCCACGCCCTGCATGAGGCTGTGGTCCTGATTGCTGACCTCGTATTTCCATCCTCCAAAGCGGCCGCGCGAATGGATTCCATACTTCTCCAGCTCGGGGTGAATCGCATTCAGCGCGGCGTCACGTCCCAGTCCCGGCGTAGGGTACCCGTAGTGCGCCCTGTA
Source organism: Chthonomonadaceae bacterium (assembly GCA_025355115.1). Lineage (GTDB taxonomy): Bacteria > Armatimonadota > Chthonomonadetes > Chthonomonadales > Chthonomonadaceae > JANXLO01. Next base: position 5,808 of record JANXLO010000125.1, on the reverse strand, counting down.
GGTCCACGCCGACAGTACATCGTGCTGCTTGCCGATGAGATGCGTGGCGGCCATTCCGTCGATGGTCTGATCAATGATTTTGCTGAGCTCCACCGGCTTGTGAGGCGACTCGGAGACCTCCGCCATCAGCGACCACTGCGTCTCGATGTCCGGGACATTTTTAGGTGAGTAGTTGCTGAACACGGTCACGCGATAGAACGGGCAGTTCGCCTCGGGAAAGTACATCCAGCATTTCTTATTCAGGCTCTCAGGAGGCTTGCCCGAGAGGCCGATTCCGATGATATTGGAGCTGCTGTAGTGCAGCCGGGAGGCCGGCTCTGCGAGGGCTGACAAGCCCGCCAGATCCGTGAGCCGGTCTATAGGCATCGTCGAGATCAGAACATCGTAGTTGACGGTTTCGCCATCGGTGAAGGTGATCCGCTTTGCGGCCGGATCGATTCCGGCTGCTTCCTTCCGCAGAGAGATGTTCTCACGGCCCACCAGATCGGCGACGCTCTCCCAGATCGCTCCAGTACCGCCACTCACCGGGAACTGAAACGTGTTGTTCGGCCCCCAGGACAGATCTCCTTCTCATGCAGGACGTTGTAGAGCACCTTCTCCAGGTCGGTCACCGCGACTCGCTCGCCGATCCAGTTGAAATCCATCTCCTCGCCCGGATAGGCCCACACTTTGAAGTTGTAGGGAATCATGAAGACGTCCGCAAGTCCGGCGCCGAACGTCGCGTCTATCCACTCGCGGAAATTCTTGGGACGGCCCTGAAACGGCTGCTTATAGAGCTGTATGAGACCCTGGATGCATTTCCAGCGCGTCTCGGGCGCCAGATAGCGAATGTTGTTCTGGAATGGATAGGGAACGAATTTGTTCTCTATCCATACCCACGATTCCCGCTCGTGCTGTAGCCACTGGTTCGCCAGCGCCTTCTCCATCAGATCATCGAAGTAGCGATAGTGCGAAAACTGCACATGCCCGCCTATGTCCCAGGTGAATCCCTGCGGATCCACGAAGGAGGAGGCGAGGCCACCCGCATGATCGTCCCGCTCATAGATGCGAAAGTTCGAGTGGCCAAGCTCTTTGAGACGATATCCCGCCCCTAGCCCTGTTGGGCCGGCACCCAGTATGACGACGCGGGTATCTGGTTTGAGTGATCCGATCATGGTCATTCCGCTCCCATGACCGGCATGGATGCGCCTGTCTTGACGACGCCGGGAGAGACGGGAGGCTGCGCGCTTTTGACGCCTGGCCTGGGGACTGGGCTACTGGCTTGAGCCAGTGATTTCGCCGTGGACGTTCTGTTCCATTCACGATCCATGAGTGTTTTCATATTGTCTGCAATGGCGTCCCACGCCTGCTCCGTGAGCACCTTGTCCTCTCGGCGGCGCTTGCGGGCGCGAACCTCGGCTGGTTCTTTCAATGCGGCATCGATCTGAGCCGCGAACTCGTCTGCCGAACCGGCAAGGTAGACGATGTCGCTGTAGAAGTGTTCCACATCACGAATGGGCGTCGAGACGATGGGACGGTGCGTGGCCATATACTCCAGCGTCTTGGTAGGGCTGATGTATTTGGTCGCCTCGTTCATCGCGAACGGCATGAGACAGACATCGGTTCCTGCCAGGATGCGCGGAAGGTCATCGTAGTTCTGCTGTCCGGGATAGTGGAGATTCGGGCCCTTGGGCAAATCGTCGATATTGACCTTCACGATCGGGCCGCACATCAGGAACTGAATATTCGGATGCGCCGCCGCCATCGCCTCCACAATTTTGTAGTCGAGACGCTCATCGATGACGCCGATGTAGGAGGCTCGCGGCGAAGGAATCGATTCCATCCAGGCAGGCAGAGTCGTCTCTGGATCGCACGCCTTCTCGTAGTGCCTGCTGTCCACACCGCTCGCGAAGAGATGCGTGTTGGAATTAAGATGTTTTTTAGCGTTGTAAAGACTCGCGCCTCCCGTAAAGACGACCGCGGCTTCAGAGATCAGACGCTGTTCCCGCTCCCGCTGCCCCTCCGGGGCGAACTTAAAGTTGGCGAGCTCATCCATGACATCGTACACCGTAATCTCCGGCTCAACTGTTTCCACGAGGAAGTCAGGGGTAGGGGTGTAAAACCAGAGCACCCGGTGACGAAATCCCAGCATTTTGAGCGACTCACGAACCTGAGCGGTGATCAAATCTCGACACGGCCAGAGCCAGATTGACTCGCCACCGCATTCCGCTTCGGGGATCTGAGGAGTGAGCGTGACGATGTTAGGAGCAACTTCGCGTACGATGGCGGCAAAATCAGTCGTGCCCTCTGGAGCAAAGATGGGCTCCTCGATGAAAAGAATCCGGTGGTGTTTGGCGAGCCGGGAGAGCAGCTGCTGGGGACGTTGCCAGACAAAATTCCAGCGGAGGTGAGAGGCGACAACGAGGTCGTAAGTCTTCATCAGAGTAACTCCTTCTTGAGAGTTAAAAAAATCTGCTCCGGCGGGCTGTCTATCCCGCGAGCAGTCGCCGACGATACAGCGGCGAAAATTAGAGCGCCCTATCCGATAGCTACTTTCCAAGCGCAATAATCAGTCAGCGAAAGCTTCCCTCCATGTGCTTTACATCCGACAGGGCTGGGCGCTAGCGTGAGTCGGCATGGATCAGTGAACGTGTTATTGTCCCGATTTCGAAGGAAACCCAGTACACTCGATTTCCAGATGGTTTTGCCGGAAAAACGCCATGATTTCGCCGGAAGACGTGGAGCGAACAAGTGGGCATATTTGCTGCGAAGTCCGCACGGCATTTCGTTTGGAGAGCGGCATGGCCCTCTTTGGAAATCACTGGAATGACGGTCGGAGAGGGAAATTAGTTCCTACAATTTACTGGCTGTTTTGCACAGTTGCTGTGAAGCAGACGGCATTCCGCCTACCGCTATTGTTTGCTGGCCGGATTGGAGTATAATGCCTCGAAGCCTCCCCGCGCAGGTTATAGCGGGCAATACGGAGCATGGAGAATCAGCGTAATGGTGAGACCGATGGTGAAAGCGCGATTGGCGGAGATTGCGGCGGAGTTCGGCAAGCGCTCGATACTCGTGGTGGGCGACCTGATGGTGGACGAGTACCTGATGGGAACGGCGCGCCGCATCTCGCAGGAAGGCCCCGTCATGGTCATAGAAGTCCACGACGACGAGTTCAAGCCTGGGGGAGCCGCAAACGTCGCCAACAATCTTCGCTCGCTTGGCGCGAAGGTCGGCATCGCGGGCGTGGTGGGTGAGGACGAGATGGGTCGTCTTCTTCGCGACGAGCTAAAGAACTGGGACATTGGCGTAACGGGAATTCTGACTGATAGCACCCGCCCGACCACACGCAAGACGCGCGTAGTGGCGCAGAATCAGCAGGTGTTACGCGTGGACAGGGAGCAGACCCATCCCTTGCCCGAGTCGGTGGCTGAGGAGCTGCTGTCGCGGGTGGAGACGGCGCTTCGACAGGCAGACGCGGTGCTGGTCTCAGACTACCGCAAAGGGGTGATTTCACCTCAGGTCGCCGCGAGGCTCAGTGGGATGGCGGCCAGTCTCGGCAAGCTGCTCGTCACCAACCCCAAACCGACGAGCGCGCCCTGGCTGCGCGGCGCGACGGTCCTTTCGCTGAACCATTTCGAGGCAGAGGAGCTGAGTCGCTCCACACTGCCTACCGATGCTGATGAGCTGCACCGCTACGGCAGTGAGATGCGTGACCGGCTGGATGTGGACACTCTCGTCATCACGCAACGCGAGCAGGGCCTCGACTTCTGGCGGAGGAACGGGGAGCATAGACACGTTCCCGCGCATAAGGTGGAGATCGCGGATGGCGCAGGCGCGGGCGATTCAACGATCAGCGCCATGACTCTCGCGCTGGTCTGCGGAGCCACCACCTACGAGGCCGCCGAGATAGCCTGCCTCGCGGGAGCCTGCGTGGTGCGAAAGCACGGCGTTGCCACCGTGACTGCAGATGAGCTTCTGGATGAGCTGCAGTAGAGCCAAGACGCACGATTCAGCCAGGGCTGATCTTCCTTGCAGCTTTTTTGAAACCGCTCCGGCAAAGGGCGCGTAGTCCCCATAACAGCGCTTACAGGCAAGGGGGAGACGAGGACGATTACGCAGGTGGAACAGAATGATGCCGATCTGGTGCGGCAGACGCTGTGCGGGAACATTTCGGCCTTCAATGGCCTTGTCCTGCGCTACCAGCGGCAGGTCTACAGCCTTGCGTACCGAATGCTCGGGAACGCGGAGGATGCGGGCGACCTGGTGCAGGAGACGTTCCTGAGGGCATACGGCGCTCTGGCGTCGTTCCGTCAGGATGCCAGCTTTCTGACCTGGCTCTATAAGATCGCCTCCAATCTCTGCATCGATCAGCTCCGTTCCCGCAAAGCCAGAAGCGCCCTCTCGCTCGATGTCGAGCTGGAGGAGGGGCGCGAGCCGGCCGCGGACTCGCGCAGCTGCGGGCCGGAGGAGCTGGCGATACGGGACTCGGTGAAGGATGTGGTGCAACGCGCCATCTCCAACCTGCCGGAGAAATACCGGATCGTGGTGGTGATGCGTCACTTGCAGGATATGAGCGTGGAGGAGATCGCGAAGGTGCTAGATATGCCCACCGGGACGGTCAAAACTCATCTGTTCCGTGCGCGGGAGATGCTGCGAGGCCGCCTGCGCTCGGTGCTGGAAATGGAAACGGATGGAAAATAGATTCGATCATAATCAGCAGGAGGAGCAGGGCTGGGGCAACTATGCCACTCCGCCTGGCCTGCCCGGACGCCGCGTCGGCTTCACCGCCCCCTCTTCCTCGGAGATGGGCCTGTGCCTTCAGGTACGAGAGATGTTGCCGCACCTTCTGGAAAACGACGGCGTCATACGGCCCGAAATGGCTCGACAGGTCTATGCGCACCTCTCCGTCTGCCCCGGATGTACCGCGGAGTTCGACGAGATGCAGCGCGTAATCCAGCTGATGGACAAACTGCCCCCCGCGGAGATGCCAAGAGACTTCTCGCTGCTTATCATGCAACGCATCCTCTCTCCCGATGGCCCTATCCCCCAGCGCCCGCCACTGCGGGCAGGCATAAACCTGAGCGACGCCCCTGCTGAGATCTCAGCCGTTCGGACGGAGAATCCCGAGACGCGCGCCACCCGTGCAGCGCTTGGGCAGCCCGTCTTCACTGAGGCGCTGAGTCGGGTGAAAGTGAATTCAAGCCTGTCCACGGTGCATCGCGTCGGGACGCAGAACGTCACGCAGAATGTCGTGATCCAGGCAAGCAGAACGACGCTTTCGACCCTCCAGCGACTGACTGCCGCCAGCGTGCTCACCGCCGTCATGGCTTTCATGCTGACGACAGCCTGGGGCCGTAACGCGCTCGGCTCCGACTTGGATGCCGTGCACGGCTGGATGCAGCAGATTGGAGATGCGCTGAGCAAAGTCCCCCTGTTCGGCAGGATGACCGCTTATCTCTTCGCAGCCATGAACCAGATGAGCGACTCGGTGAGCGAAACATACCGCACACTCGGCGCGAACGCCGCGAAAGGGCTGACGCTGGACATCGCCCTCTGCGCCTGCGCCTGCTTCTTTCTGGCAGCTCGTAGACAGCGCGGCCAGCGACTCGGAATATAGGAGGGCCAATCCATGCAGAGAATTCTAATCGCCCTTGTGGCTCTCATCTCCATAATGACAACTGGCATCAGGCCGCTCAACGCGCAGGAGAACGGCGCGCCAGCCGATCCGCCCACCACGCCTCAGCGCATCGACGAGCATCCATCCGGATCGGCTCACGTCACTCCGCCCAGAGTCCGCCCGCCTGCGGGGGCGGTCGTGATCGGCGCAGA